>JAIVIG010000089.1 GCA_020200675.1 Actinomycetota bacterium | reverse complement strand
GACCACATCTGGTGGGCGAGCTGCAAGGTCTCCTCCAGCCGCTCGAAGCGCTCCTTCGTCGGGGGGAAGGGTACCCCCAGAGCCCGCGCCTCGCGCTCGAACCAGCCCGCGCCGATACCGAGGTAAGCCCGGCCGCCCGAGAGCGCGTCGAGCGTGGTCGCGGTCTTCAGGAGGATGCCCGGGTATCGGTAGATAACGCCGGTGACCAGCGTGCCGAGCTTCACCCGCTCCGTTACCCCGGCCAGGTAGCTAAGGGCGCTGTACCCCTCCAGCATGGGATCCTCGGCCGGGCCGACGTACTCGATCTGGAAGAAGTGGTCCATCACCCACAGGCTCGCAAACCCGGCCTCGTCGGCGGTCCTGCCGATCTCGGCGAGTTTGGGACCTATCCCGTCCGTTCCGTCCGGCCAGGTAAAGCTCGGAACCTGTAGCCCGATGCGCACGATTCACGCTCCTCGTTCGTCTCGCTTTAGCGACGTCCGGGCTCCTGTTACAGTTTTGTCTTGGAGCCCGTGAAGCCAGTATACGCCAGGGTGATCAATCCGCGGCGGGCCGGACGTGCCTGACGAGAGAATCGAAGAGGCGCTCGACGTCCCTCTCGGTGTTGTAGAGGTGCGGCGAGACGCGCAGGTTCCGGCCACGCACGCTGACGAAGACGTTCTCCTCCGCCAGCCTGGCGGCGAGGTCCTTCGGGGCTTCCGGGCCGAGTCCTAGCCCGATCATGTGCCCCGCCCGCATGGACGCGGGAACCGTCTCTATCCCGAGCTTTTCCGCCTCCTCTTCGATCCGGTCTGTAAACCACCGGAGTGATACGGCGATGTTTTCGACATCCCAGGTGAGGATCTGGCGCAGCGCCTCTATGGCCATCGGGAGCAGGACGAAGTTGCTCCGCTCGCCGACGTCGTAGCGCCTGGCGCCGGGTCCGTAGGCGTCGGTGTACTCGACCAGCCGGGCGAAGTCCTCGCTGCCCTCGCGCGAGATCCAGTTGTGCTCGATGGGCGTCCCCTCCCTATAATCCTCGCCGACGTAGAGGAAACCAAAGCTGTACGGCCCGAGTAGCCACTTGTAGGCTGCCGAGACCAGGAAGTCCGGGCGTACCTCCGACACGTCGAGCGGGTGTGCCCCCAGCGACTGGGTAGCGTCGACGACCAGGGCCGCCCCGACCTCCCTCGCACGCTCGCCGGTGCGGACCAGATCCAGGACCGACCCGTCCGTCCAGTGGCAGTTCGGCACGGCCACGACCGCGGTCCGCCCATCCACGCGCTCCAGAACCGCGCTCGTCCAGTCGTGGTCGGCGGGCCGCGGCACGGTGACGATCTCCGCCCCCGTGCGCTTCGCCAGCTCGCGCCAGGGATAGACGTTCGAGGGGAATTGCTCCTCCAGCACCACGACGTTCTGCCCCGCCTTCAGGGGGACGTTCGCCGTCGCAACCGCCATCCCGTAGCTCACGGAGGGAATTATCGCTACCCCTTCCGCGTCCCCGCCGACGAGCTGCGCGAACAGCGCGCGGGCCGTCTCCGAGTTCTCGAAGAAATCTTGCGGCGAGATCTCCCACGGCCGCGATTTCCGCGCGACGGCTTCCTCACCGACCGCCCGCACCGCCCGGAGTTGCGGCGACATGTACGCGCAGTTCAGGTAGGCGATATCGTCCGGTATCTCGAAGAGATCCCGCTGTGAGCCCAGGACTACGGACACGTCACCTCCCGGGTCATCGATCCTCCAACGCCTTCAGCAGCCTACCCGTCGAGATCATTGCTCCGCCGAGCACGGCTGGGATCCCACCGCCCGGATGAACCGACGCTCCGACCCGCCACAGCCAGGGCCGACGGCGGTCGGAATAACGGGGCCGGTGGAGAGGCCCGCTCCGCCACACCGGCTGTATCTTCCCGTAGAGCGCCCCCTACCCGCTGCATCTCCCGCGCCACGAAGTCGTCCTCCAGACCATACTCCCTCCCGTTGGCCGGCACGGTGAGCCCCACCGCCAGCACGCTCCTCTCGTTTGGGTACGGCTCGCCCGGACGATAATAGTCCACGAAAGCCATTGCTTCCTCCGGCTCCTCCCCGGTCTCGAGGCTGCGGTAGAGCGCCGCCGGATGCGTCGGCAGCACGACGCCGTGGTTCGCAACCCTCTCGGGTAACTCCTCCTCGAGCGCCGCATAAATCGCTACCCCTGAACATGTGAGCTTCTCTCGGGCGGTCTTCTTACCGGGTGCGATGATGCTCTCCAGCCGGTCGGCGTCGAGACCGCTCACTACCACGTCGGCCGCGTGCTCCCTTTTTGCGGTGAGAACCTTCCCACGCTCGATCCGACGAACGGGCTCTCCCGTCCTCAGTTCCGCCCCGCTGTATCCGGCGAGCTTTATGAGCGCCCGGACGATCTCGTATACCCCGCCCTCCGGCACCCATACCCCATCCACCGCCATGATTGCCGGCATGCTGGCGAAGAGGGCCGGTGTCCGCGCGGGGCCCACCCCGGCGTTCAGGGTGTGTATGGCGAGGATCTCCCGCAAGCCTTCCGGGAGCCAGCCGAGGCTATCCAGGTAACTCCTCGTCGTCATCCTGGTCCCGTAGAGGCGGACGAGCCGCAAGAGCGCCGGACGGAGGCGGGGATCGTACCAGTCGGTGGTCAACAGGCGCGTTACCTCTGGCCCGAGCCCGCCATGGACGCCGACGAACCGCTCCCACGCCCCGAGCCAGGGGTGTCTCTCCTCTACCGGCAGCGAGGAGACCTCGCCCCGGTAGTAGTACTTGCCGACCTGAGGCAGCCGCACGAGTTTCAAACCGGCGATTTCTCTCGCGTCACCGCCGTTGGCCTCGCCGCCGAGCGCATCCCAGCGTCGCAAGAGCTCATCCCACACGCCGGGGAAGGTGACGATAGCTGGCCCGGTGTCTATCCGCTGGCCTTCCAGCTCGATGCGCCGGCTCTTGCCGCCGAGGTAGTCGTTGGCCTCGAGGAGCGTTACGCGGTGCCCGGCGCGACTCAACAGGGCCGACGCGGCGAGCCCCCCGATGCCGCCGCCTACGACTACTACCCTCTTTCGCCACGCGTTCACGGATACGCTCCGAGAGAGATCGCCCCGACCAGCTGTACCCCGGCTACCGTCCCCGCCACGTACGGGAAGGCGATGGAGAACTTGTAGAGCCGATGCCCCGTCTCCGGCGTGGGTGCCCGATGCAGCGCGTACAGCAAGCCTCCAGAGTAGACCGCGTTCACCAGCGCCACGAGCGGGCTCGCGAGCGCGAAGCAGACCGTCGCGACGAGCCACCACGTCCCGCTCCAGAGGACCACGCCCGTGACGCCGAGCCGGACGGCCGTCGTCTCTATGCCCACGTTGCGGTCCTCGTCCACGTCCTGGACCGCGTCGAAGGTGTGCTTGGCCGCGCTCCACGCCATCAGGCCCAGGGCCGCCGGCCAGAGAACCTCTTCTCCGAGCGCGAGCGGCACGAAGACGAGCGGGAAGGCGTAGGCCGCGTTGCTCAAGGAATCCAGGTAGGGTCGCGCCTTGAAGCGTAAAGGTGGGGCCGAGTAGCCGACGAAGAGAACGGCGTAGAGGAGGATCCAGAAGATAGCCCCGTATGGTAGGACGGAGAGGAAGTAGATCAGGAACGGCACGTTCGTGAAGAGGACGCCGCGCCAGATGGGGGCGACCTCTTCTGGTTTGATCTTCGCTCCTTCCAACGAGCCCTTGCGCGGGTTCTTCGCGTCGGTCTCCTGGTCGAAGACGTCGTTGACGCCGTAGATCAGGAGGTTGAAAGGCAGCGTGAGCCACACCAGGAGCAGCAGGGCCTCCCACCGCCACAGGTCGCCCGCGAGCCACACCCCGACCACGGCGGGGCCGACGGTGTTGATCCAGAGCACCGGCCGCGAGATGTGAAAGAGCCGCCCGAGCACTACTCCAATATACCAGCCCGAGGAACGGTGACTGAGATAGTATGTACTCGTGACCCCGCAATGTTCCCGTCCTCCCCGGTTCCTGCTCGCCGCGTGCGCCCTCTTCTTCGGGGCCGCCTACTTCACCGTCCGCTTCCCGGATGCGCCTGGCGCGGGGAGAGCCTCCTTCGTCTCCACCCTCCTCATAGCCTTGCCCTCCTTCGTCGCCCTCTGGCGCTACCTCGGCCCGAGGAGGGCGGTCCTCTCGCTCCTGTCCCTCAGCGCCTTCGGCTACGCGATAGAGACGATCGGTGTCGCGACCGGCTTCCCGTACGGTCCCTTCTACTACGAGGACTCTTTAGGTCCAAAGGTCGCCGGCCTTGTCCCGTACCTCTTGCCCCTCTCCTGGGTTCCGCTCGTCCTCGGTACAGTAGCCGCGACCGCGCTGGCTGTTCCGGAGGATGAGGACGTGTCCCGCCGGCGCCGCGTTCTGTGGGTTCTCTCTGCGGCGGTTCTCCTCACGCTCGTGGACGGCGTTCTGGACCCAGGCGCCGCTTCTCTGGGCTTCTGGGTGTGGCTGGATGGCGGCCCGTACTACGGCGTCCCGGTGAGCAACTACCTCGGTTGGCTCTTCTCCAGCTCCGTGGCCGCCGCTATCCTCCTGGTGCTCGGACGCCGGAGATGGGAGAGCGTGCCGCCTCCGCCCGGGCTCCTCGACAGCGCCCTCGTCGCCGTGGCTTTCTGGGTCGGGGTGGATCTCTTCTCGGGTCTGCTCTTCCCGGCGGCGCTCGGAATCGCGCTATTCTTCTACCTGCTCGGCCGCCGGGCGCGGTTGTCATCGGTGAAGCCCGCGGTCGCGGCGAGAAGTGAGGCAGGGTATAAACATGGAGAAATCGGTGATGAACGGAGGTCGAACACGTGAAATGGACGACGGCTATATCTCAGAAGACGGTCTTCGAGGACGCCCTTCGCGAGTGTGCTGAAAGCGCCCGGGAGGCTCTAGGTCCCGGCCCCGTAACGCTCGCTCTGGCCTTTGTCACGCCGCACTTCGCGCAGTATTACGGAGGGTTGCACGAGACATTATCGAGGTACCTGAATCCCGGCACGCTGCTCGGTTGTTCGGCGGGCGGTGTGATCGGGGGCGGCGAGGAGGTCGAGCAGCTCCCGGCGGTGACCCTTGTCGCCGCCCGGCTGCCGGACGTGACGGTGCGTCCGTTTCACCTCGACGGGGAGCTTCCGGACCTCGACGGTCCGCCGGACTCGTGGGAGAGGCTTCTTGGCGTGGAGCGGGTCGAGGAGCCGCAGTTCGTCCTGCTCGCGGATCCGTTTAGCGCCCGTCCGGAGGCGTTGCTCGCCGGCCTGGACTACGCCTTTCCGGGATCGGCCAAGATCGGAGGCCTCGCCAGCGGCGCTACCTCGCCCGGCCTGAACGCCCTCTTCCTCGACGGCGAGGTCCACGACTCGGGTACCGTGGGCGTCGCCCTGAGCGGCGACGTGGTCGTGGACACCGTCGTGGCGCAGGGCTGCCGGCCCGTCGGGGAGCTGATGCAGGTCACGAGCTGCGCGGGGAACATGGTCTACGAGCTCGACGGACGTCCGGCCTTCTCCGCCATAGAGGAGCTCTTCGAAGGCATGAACGATCGCGACCGCGAGCTCGCGGTGAGGTCGCTGTTCCTGGGCGTCGTCATGGACGCGTTCCTGGAGAAGCCCGGGGCGGGAGATTTCCTGATCCGGAACCTCGTCGGCATCGATCCCAAGGGCGGGGCCGTCGCCGTCGGCGAGTACCTCCAGGAGGGCATGCGCGTCCGCTTCCACCTCCGCGACGCCGAAGCCTCCGCCGGAGACCTACACGCCGTTCTCGCCGGCTACGAGAGCAGCCTGCCCAAGACGGACGCCGTTTCCGGTGCCCTCCTCTTCTCCTGCATCGGGCGCGGCGAGCACCTCTACAAACAACCCAACTTCGACACCGGCGTCTTCAAGCAACACCTCGGCGAGGTTCCCGTGGGCGGCTTCTTCTGCAACGGGGAGATAGGCCCCGTCGGAGGTGCGACCTTCCTGCACGGTTACACCTCTTCCTTCGGCCTCTTCAGGCCCCGGGAGCCCGGAGGCATCGAAGGTATCAGCGCCCCGCAAGAAGGCGAGCTGAGCGACCCCGAGCCCCACGAGCCCGAGCCGCGAGACGTGGTGCCGCAAGAGCCCGAACCTCGGGAGCCCGAACCGCTGGCTTAAAACGAGGCCCGCGACGCTTCGCCCGGGGTTACGAGTCCGCCGGTAACAGGTAGAACGGACGTTGCCGCTGGTTGCTTGCGGCTTCGCCGCGCTCCCTGGTCTAGCGGGCCGGCTCCAGGCTTACGGTCAGTCCCTCTCCTTGCAGGAGATTCTTGTAAAGTTCGGCCAGCTCTTTGTGACATTGCTTGACCACCGCCCGGCCTTTGCAGTGCGCTTCCCATGCCGTCTTAGTGGCCCTTTTGAGGGTCATTTCGGGGATGACCTTTCTCAGGACCAGGATCACCCGTCGCAGCGGGTTCTCCCACTCGTTGTGCAAGACGACGTTCCACGGCGGCTCGGTCCGGTACTCGTTTCCGGTCTGCGTTACCTGTTTTCTCTCGGGTTTAGTTGTTTTCATGCCAGCGATCATAGGCCGCGCCCGAACACAGGTCAACGGCCGCTCGGGCGTTGAGTACGTAAAGTACCTGGAGTTTGACACCGAGATCCATCAAAGCCGTGTGGTTACATCTGATAGGATGCGCTCGTCGAGGCGATGGGACTGGTGTGAAAGAAGAGGTCGTGCGAAGCCCGGAGTTCTACGATCGAGTTACCGCGGGTGGAGGAGCCGTGACCGAGAACCTGTTCGAGCTTTTCGAGGAGAAGGGCATCCGCTATTGCGTCGTTGGCGGACAGGCGGTGAACCACTACGTAGAACCCCTGGTTAGCCTGGACCTCGACCTCGTGGTGGCTACCGATCAGCTAGAGGCCGTGGAAGCCCTGCTCGCGGAGCGGTTCGACGTTCGGCGCTTCCCACACAGCTTGAACGTTACGCCTCCTGCTAGCGACCTGCGGATACAGATACAAACCGATCCTCGCTACAACGTCTTCGTAGACCGCGCCGAGAGGGGAAACGTGTTGGGCATCACGATGCCCGTGGCCTCTGTGCGTGACGTGCTCCAGGGCAAAGTCTGGGCCGCGCAAGACCCTTCGCGTCGGCCAAGCAAGCGGCGGAAGGATCTGCTGGACATAGAGCGGCTAGTCGAGGTCGATCCATCGCTGCGGGAATCGGTGCCGCTCGAGATCCTGCAGCGGATCGAGCCCTAGCCCCCGTACTCCATCGGGGTGTCGAGGTCGGTGAGGATGTCGGCGGGGCGCTTGAGGGTAGCGGCGGCGACTTCTCCCAGGGTGTAGGAGGAGCCGCCGACCGTGCCGTCCTCGGGCGCCAGGGTTTGGGTGAACTTGCGGGCGAGGTCTTCTTGGGAAGTGTCGAGGAAGTTCAAGGAGAAGACGCCGCCGCTCTCGATCAGGTCGTGGGTGTGCTGGTCCTTCTTGACGGCTAGGATCACCTGCTGCGGCTCGAACGAGACCTGGGAGACCCAGCAGGTCGTGAACCCGTTCGCCTCGCCATCCGCCCCGATCACCCCCGTTATGTAGAAACCGTAGGGAATAGTCTTGAGGACCTCGCTGCGTATCTGATCTTCCACCAAAAACTCCTTCTCCTGCCTCGATGAGCCCCGAGTCTACCGGAAAAGGTTCGACGCCGCCCGGAGCGAGATCCGATCTCTACAATCGCCCCGAACGCACGATGCCGACGAGGAGGGCGAGGCCGAGGAGGGCGGCGATGACGAAGCCCAAGAGGCCGAAGATACTTACCCCCAAGAAGCGCACGCCGCTCTCGCTGAAGATGCCCAGGAGCGAAGAGCCCAGTATGAGGGCGGCTATGAGGAGGGCAAAGACCAGCCGGTTGGCGAGGATGTCGACCTTGGAGATCAACTCGTCCAGCCCCCGGTGTCTGAAGACAACCTCGACCTCGCCGTCCTTGAGCTCGTTGAGGAGGTTGTGGATCTGGCGCGGATACTCGGCGTACGTATCGCCCTGCGCGAGCCTCCTCGCGGTGCGCGCCGCCACGTAGCGCGGGTCCCGGAACCGCGAGACGAGTTCACCGGCTGCCTCCGCCGCAACCTCCGTCGCGTTCTGCTCTTCGTAAGTCCCAACCTTTCTCAACTGCTCGGCCTTGACCAACGAGTCGAACAAGTGGGCGATCTCTGTGGGCAGCACGGCCTTCCCTCGCCGGGCCGCTTCGAGGCCGCGAGCCCGGATCTCCGCCAGGGAGTGCTCGCTCCACAGCGGGCCGCCGAGGGATCCCAGAACGTCGCGCAGTTCACGCTGGAGCACGCGGGCGTCGCGGGGGACGGTACATCCGGCGAGCGGCAGGGCCCGCACCACGCCGTCCACATCTCCGCGCCGCACCGCGGCCAGAACCTCGGCTACCCCCCGCAGCCTCTCCGGGTCAAGGGCCGACGCCTCCGTCGGGTCGGACAGCCAGATCTCCCCATCCCCCAGCACAAACCGCTCCGGCGCGAGATCCGCGAAGAAGATCCCCTCCACAACGGCCAGCCTCACCAGCGCTCCGGATACCTCCCCGTACCCCTCCGTCCCGAGCGGCTCTGCCTCCGCGGGGGCCTCCAGCGTGACGCAACGCGCCGTCGAGTAACGCCGGTACACGTCAGGGACCCTCAAAGGGAAGCCCTCGAACTCCCTCAAGCGCCGCGCGGTCTGGGCGGCGAAGAACATGTCCCTGCGTTGCGTTGCGTACGCGGCGAACTCCCCGACGGTCGTCACCGGATCCAACGGCAACCCTTCGCCGTTTCGGCGGCTTACCCTCCGGCGCACCACGTCCGCGACCGGTCGCATCGCCAGTAGATCCCCGCGCACCCCCGGACGCCGCACCACCACGAGCGCCGGATGTTCCCCCGGCAACACCGCCCGGTACGCCTGCGTGAGCACCCCCGCGCGCACCGGCGCCTCCCCGAACTTCATGAACAGCCGCTCCAGCGTGTTCCCGAGTTCCCTCTCCAGAAGCGCCCGAACCTCCGCGAAGGGTACCGGCGCTACCGGCACCGACGCCCGCTCGAGCTCCGCAGTCACGTCCGGCGGCAGGACGTCACGCCGGGTCGAGAGCACGTGCCCAAGCTCCACGAACGTCGGTCCCAACTCCTCCAGGGCAAAGCGCAGCCGCGTCCCGAACCTGCCCACGTCCCGCCTCCGGCGCCCCAGAAGGAACCTGCGGCCGAAGACGTAGCCGAACCCGTAGCGGGCGCCCACCTGCGCGATCCTGGCAGCCCGCCTCGCCGGCCCCTCCGGCAACCCCCGCGTGACGTTCTCCATCTCCACGCAAGGAGGATAACAGCTACGTCCCGCTGACTGGTCGGATGGACGGCGAGAAGTTAAAGTAGACTGCAGGCTGACCAGGGAAAAGGAGCATCTCGTGCAATACGTACACACCTGCTACAGGGTTCTCGACCTCGACAGGAGCCTGGACTTCTACACCAACAAACTCGGCCTGGAGCTTGCACGCAAGAGTCCCATAGGAGATGACGCCACCAACGCCTTCCTCGCCGTCCCCGGAGATCCCGAGCCTCGCCTAGAGCTCACCCTCAACCACGACCGAGAGGAGGCCTATCCTCTGGGAGAGGGCTACAGTCACGTCGCGTTCGCCGTCGAGGACCTCGACGCCCTCGCCGAGAGGCTAGAGGAGGCGGGTGGCGTGGATTTCGAGAGCAAGCCGCACGCCATGAGCAGCGGTACCCGCATCTTCTTTGTAAAGGACCCCGACGGTTACCGCATAGAGTTTATCGAGCGTAAGTAGGAATCGTCTTGAGGTAGACGATCCGCGAAACCTGACTGGCTCGTCGGGCGCATCAGAATCCGAGAGCCAGGAGGAGCTTCGCCGATGGCGACCTTCGGATGGCCAGCCTGTTATTCGGGTGCGAGGACGGCGAGAGTCTCGCTCGAACAATCACCTTCCACGCCCACCAGGCGGAAGAGAAATACCTCGGAGGTCTGCTCGCGATAAAGCGCTGCCCGAACTGCTCTGTCGAGGAAACAGCCGAAGCGCTTGCGTGAGCTCCGAAAGCAAACCGTACGTTGTGAGCAGCGATACCTGCTGTTCTTCGTCGAGAGTCCTGGTTGCCGATCATCTTTTTGAAGCAGATGCTGTAAATGACTTTCGGCTTGGTAGTGGCAAAGGTAGTAGTGAAAATACGACTTTTGGGCGATGCGGTGCCCACTTTTCCGGTGATATGCTGCTGGTAGAAAGGGAGAGACAAGGAGGAGCAACAGTTCAAGCGGGAGTATGACTCCCGTCGAGACGTGGTTACCCACTTCACGCTAAGAGACGAATCGTTGGGGACCGAGGTATGAACTTGCTGAGGCTAAGGAGCACAGTCTTTCAAGAGGATGAGCGAGGTTTTACCATGCCCGAGGTCCTCACCGCGATTGCCATACTCGGCATTCTGATAGCCATCGCAATTATCATCTGGCTCGGCATTCTGGAGCGCCGGCGGGTAGATGCCGCGGCCAAGCAGCTCGCTGCCGATCTGCGGCTCGCCAATACCAGCGCGACCAACCAGCTTACCGACTGGCGGGTAGTGCTCGTGCCGGAGCAGGCCGGAGAGGATGGTTTCCCCGACTACTACCTGGTCAAACTGGCTCAACCCTACGATCCCGAAGTTCCGAGATCTTCGCCGATCATCGACACGAACACTCCTCCAACACCTCGCTTCTTTCCAGCCAACGTCAAAGTGCGGGATCACGACTCGAACCTTAACGATGACTCCGCCAACTTTGCTGAGGCGATCTCGCCTGCTCCTCCGCAGACCCGAACGCTCGAGTTCAACGCGGACGGAACTATGGCTTTTAAATCCGGACCCAACGGCTCCGTTTGCATAACCATCGATGGAGACCCGCAACGCAGGGTAACTTCCGTCTCTGCCACTTCCAGGGTGAAGATCAAAGACGCCTACAACGAAACGCCCTGTAGATGAAAAAAGTCGTCTTCGAATACCCGGCAGTCAAGTCTCCTCACAACGGCGCCGCAGGCCCTTTCGCTTTGCGAAACCTTTCCGATCACGGTCACAGAGCCGTCAAAGAGGAAGTTCTCAGAATGAATCGCGCCCGAGACCAGGCGCGCAGTATGAGAGTACAAGCAACCACGGAGAAAAGGAGGAGTACTATGCTGCATTGGTTTGCCCGCGGGTTGAAGGGAGCACAGAAGGACGAGAAAGGCTTCACCCTGATCGAGCTACTTGTGGTCGTGATCATAATCGGCATACTCGCCGCCATCGCCATTCCAGTGTTCATGGCGCAGCAGCGGAAGGCCGAGATCGCTACTTGCGAAAGCGACGCAAGGAACCTCGCGACTGCCGCCAACGCCTACCTCGCCGGTCCCGGCAACGGCAGGTTTACGGGCATGAACTTGACTGCCCTCGAGGCGCAGGGCTTCAACTCCAGCGACACGGTGTCGAACGACTACACTCCCGCTGTAACCGTGGCTAACAAC
>JAIVIG010000088.1 GCA_020200675.1 Actinomycetota bacterium | reverse complement strand
GCCCAGTCCAGCGCATCCTGGATATCCTCAGGCCTCTCCACCCGTCGTCCGGCCGCACCCATCGCCTCCATGACCATAACGTTGTCTATGCCGTACTCGCCGCTCGGCCCCTCGTAGGCGAGGTCGACCGCGAAGTTCATGTCATAGGGCAACTCGCTCTGCCGGATAAGGCCCATGTACGCGTTGTTCAACATGACCAGCACGTAAGGAATCTTGTATTGCACGGCGACCGCTACCTCTTCCATCAAGAACTGGAAGGAGTAATCTCCTACGACCCCTACGACGAGGTTCTCCGGCCTGCCGAGCTTGGCGCCGATGCAGGCGGGGACCTCCCATCCGAGCGGACCGGCCTGGCCGCAGCAGAGGTAGTGGCGCGGCTTGTAGGTCTTCTGGAACTGGCCGCCGAAGATCTGGTAGAGCCCTATGGCCGTGACCATGATGGCGTCCTCGTCGAAGAACTCGTTCATCTCCTTGAAGGCCCGCTGCGGCTTTACCGGAACGTCGTCGAAGTCCATCTTCCTGAGGAGCGTCGAGCGCAGCTCGTCCACCCTCTCCACCCACCCACCGGGCTCCCGCTCCGAGGTCATGTCGCGGGCGCTCTGGAGCATGGCTTCCAGGGCGAGCTTCGCGTCCGAGACCACAGCGAGGTCCGGGGGGAAGACCCTGCCCATCTGACGCGGGTCTATGTCTATGTGGACGAACTTCCTCTCGCCCCGGTAGACGTCGAGGTCTCCCGTGTGCCTCTCGGCCCAGCGGTTGCCGATCCCGACGACCAGGTCGCTCTCCAGAAAGAGGGCGTTCGCGTAGCGCTGCTGGGTCTGAAGCCCCACGATACCAGCGTAGAGCTCGTGGTCCTCGTTGATCGCCCCCTTGCCCATGTAGGTCGGGCTCACGGGGACCTGCAGGTACTCGGCGAGCTCCACCAGTTCTTCTGAGGCGTCAGCTATTATCACCCCGCCGCCGGGCATCAGCATTGGTCTCTCGGCCTCAAGGATCATCTCGATGGCCTGCCTGACGGCGTTAGGCCTCGGCTCGGGCTTCGCGAAGGGCAACGGACCGCCGCGCCTGGGGTCGAAGTCCACCTCGAGCCCCGACTTCTGCACGTCGAGCGGGAGGTCTATGAGGACAGGCCCGGGACGCCCCTCCTGCGCTACGCGAAACGCCTCCCTGAAGGTCCACACGAGCTGCGCGGGCTCCTTGACCTGCACGGCCCACTTGGTCACGGGCTTGGCGATCTCAACGATGTCCACAGCCTGGAAGGCCTCCTTGTGCAGTACGGTCGTCGGTGCCTGGCCTGTGATGCAGATCTGGGGTATGGAGTCCGCCATGCAGGTGTAGAGACCGGTGATCATGTTCGTCCCCGCAGGCCCCGACGTGCCGATGTTGATCCCGACCTTCCCCGTAACACGCGTGTAGCCGTCGGCGGCATGGGTGCCACCCTCCTCATGCCGAACCGAGTAGTGCCTGATCTTCTCCGAACCTTCGAGCGCCTTGTACAGCGGCAAAATAGCCGCCCCCGGGACCCCGAAGACGACCTCCACGCCCTCGTCCTCCATCACCTTCACCACCGCGTCCATGACGTCCATGCTGGCCATGATCCTCCTCAGGCGTCGTCGATCTTTGCTACGCTATCGAACTTCCTGCTCTCCCGTGCTGCGAGAGGTCCTCGCTGATCCGGAGCAGGACCGAATGGTCTTCGCTGCGCCAGCCCTCCCTTCATCGCCGGTCGGCAGCGGCGAGGCCTGCGCAGAGGATCTCCTTTCTATTCCGCGGCCTTTTCGACCTTCAGGTTCTCGCCCGGCGCGATGCGACCGACGTTTTCCAACCCCTCGGAGATCCTGCCGACGACCGTGACGGGGCTCGCCGCCTTGGGTTTCTCGTCGGTGCTGGCTGGCGTGGGGCCGAAGAAGAGGCAGAGCGCCTCCCCCTGGGGCCAGTAGCACACGTCTCCCACCTCCACCGTCTCCCGGGCCTCGTCCTCCGGGCCGACGGAGACCGGGATCTCGAAGTAGATCTCGTCCCCCCAAAGGTTCGCCGGGCCTTTGAACGGCAGGCGATCCCAGATCTCCTCCGCTGTGGGTCCCTCGCCCAGGTCCACCTTCAAGTCGGCCTCTTCGCTCCGTATAGTCAAGTAACGTGCCATCGCTCCTCCTTTGTAGAATCCATGACCGACATCGCGCGGCACCGATCGTTTGCGTCGGCGTTTGTCGGGTCCTGGGATCGAGGAGCGCCTCGATTCCAGGGTCCACTCGGGCCTCGTTGTTCTTGCCGAGCGCTTCTCGTATCCGCCGTAAAGCCTGCCGAGGACATCTTTCTGAGTCTTCCTCTACTAATCGATGCTGTGGGCTAGGGCCAGCGCTTCCCCCCTGAGAGAGCCATCTCCCAGAAATCCCGCTCCAGCCGGGCGACGTCGAGAAACGCCGCTTCGACCTGCTCCCTTTCGCCGCCGGGTCCCAGAGCTCTGTCGGCGGGCTGTTCGAGCCCGGCTACGTACTCCGCAAAGTCCGGCGTCGTCCAGTGCTCCACGAACTCCCGGTACTCTGGGTGGCCGGAGACAGCGCCACTCCAGGCCTCCAGATAGGCGCGCTCCAGCGCCCAAAGGGCGGTTATCGCGGCAGGGTAAGGTTCGTGTTCGAGAAACCTGAGCAGGAAATCGCGGTAAGCCGCGCCGGTCGGGTGACGCGGCGCCTGGAGATCCAAACTCCGCCGCTCCGCCTGCTCCTCGAACCAGCCAAGCTCGGCCTCGATCGCGACCAGACCGCGTGGCAGTACCGCCTGGTCGGCGCGCAGAGCCTGGGTGAGCAGGCGAGCTTGACAGTCCAGGATGTCGCGCACGAACAGGTAGTCCTGCGCCAGCCAGGTTGCGAAAGCCTCTTGGGTTAGAGCGCCGTCACGCATGGCATCCAGGAAGGGATGACGGGTCGCCTCATGCCAGGCCGGTGCGTGGTGCTCCAGCAGGTCTTGAGCTTTCACGGGTTGCTCCTCGAGAAGATGGTGGTCGGGCAAGAACAGGCTATGGGCGCCCTGCTATCGGTGTTGGTAGACCCCTCCGCCATCGTCTGGCCGCTTCCTTTCCTACAGACCTCCTAGTCCCTCTGCGGGATCGAGTCCGAGGGTTCGGAGGCCCTGTCCTCGACGGGCTCGAACTCGTTTATGGCGTCTATGGAGCCGCCCATCGACGCGTCCGTCTTCCGCTCCACGATGACCTCGACGAGTGCCGGGACCTGCTTCTCCTGGCTGGCCTCGACGGCCCATCGGAACGCCTCCTTCATGTCGTCAGGCTTCGTGACCCGACGGCCCAAGGCGCCCATGGCCTCCATAAGGGCGACGAAGTCCACGCCCATCGGGCCTTCCGGTCCCTCGACCGGTCCTCCCTCCGGTCCCTCGTAGGCGAAGCTCACCGCGAAGTTCATGTCGTAGTTCTTATCCTCGGGCTGCCGAATCAGGCTCGCGTAGGCGTTGTTCACCATGACGAGCACGTAGGGCACCCGGTACTGGACGGCGACCGCTATCTCCTCCTCGAGGAACTGGAAGGTGTAGTCCCCGACGACCCCCACGACGAGGTTGTCCGGCTTGCCGAGCTTGGCCCCGATGCACGCAGGGACTTCCCATCCCAAGGGTCCGGCCTGCCCGCAGCATAGGTAGTGGCGCGGCTTGTAGGTCTCCTGGAACTGGCCCGACCAGATCTGGTACAGCCCTATCGCCGTTACGAAGATGGTGTCCTCGTCGAAGAACTCGTTTATCTCCTTGAACACGCGCTGCGGTTTGATCGGCACGTCGTCGAAGTCCATCTTCCTGCGCATGGTCGAGCGGAACTCATCGACCCTCTCGACCCAGGAACCGGGCTCGCGCGCCTCGGTCATATCCTCGGCGGCGGAGCACATTGCCTTCAACGCGAGCCTGGCGTCAGAGACGATGCCGAGGTCGGGTGGGATGACCCGGCCGAGCTGGAAGGGGTCTATGTCTATGTGTACGAACTTGCGCTCTCCGCGGTAGACCTCCGGGTCCCCGGTATGCCGCTCGGCCCAGCGGTTGCCGATCCCGACGACGAGGTCGCTCTCCAGAAAGAGCGCGTTGGCCCAGCGCTGGTTGGTCTGGATGCCGACGATCCCGGCGTAGAGCGGGTGGTCCTCACGGATGATGCCCTTGCCCATGTACGTCGGGGTCACCGGCACCTGGAGGTACTCGGCGAGCTCGACAAGTTCTTCCCAGGCTTCGGAGATCATGACCCCGCCTCCGGGCATGAGCATCGGCTTCTCGGCCTCGAGGATCATCTCGATCGCGCGTCGGATGGCGTCCGGGTTGGGTTCGGGCGTCTCGAAGGACAGCGGGGCGTCGATCTCCGGGTCGTACTCCACCTCCTGGCCCTGCGTCACGTTGAGCGGCAGGTCTATGAGGACCGGACCGGGGCGTCCCTCGCGCGCTATCTTGAAGGCCTTGCGGAAGATCCAGGGTATCTGGGCCGTCTCCTTGGCCTGCACGGCCCACTTGGTGACCGGCTTTGCTATCTCCACTATGTCTACGGCCTGAAAAGCTTCCTGGTGCAGCATGTGTGTCGGGGCCTGTCCTGTAATGCAAATGATCGGTATAGAGTCGGCCATGCAAGTGTAGAGGCCCGTGATCATGTTCGTCCCCGCGGGTCCCGAGGTGCCGATGTTGATGCCTACCTTCCCCGTAACCCGGGCGTAGCCGTCCGCCGCGTGCGTCCCACCCTCCTCGTGGCGCACAGCGAGGGTCTTGATCTTCTCCGAACCCTCGAGCGCCTTGAATAGGGGCAGGATCGCCGCCCCCGGTATGCCGAAGACGTACTCGACGCCCTCGTCTTCCATGACCTTTACCGCCGCCTCCATGACCCTCATCTTCGTCATAGAAGGACCTCCTTTTCCCCACGATCCGTTTCCATCCGATTGTGTTACTTAGCACTTGACGTCCGCAACCCCCCTTTTTCACGATACGAAAAACCGCTTGACGGTCCGGCGTACTCATGAGACCCTTTTGCTGGCGCGGTCTTTTCGCGTCCGGCGAGACAAAACGAGTGAGGTCGAGGTGGAAGGGGAAACGGAGCAGCGCAAGGGCGGGGTGCAGTCGGTCGAGCGGGCGCTGGAAATCTTGGAGTTCCTGAGCCGTTCGGGGGGCGATCTGGGGGTGAGCGAGATCGGGGAGGCCACGGACCTGGCAGTGGGGACGGTGCATCGGCTTCTGGGTACGCTGGCCGCCCAGGGCTACGTCCGCCGGGACGAGCGGACCCGGCGCTACGACCTGGGGTTCAAGGCCCTGATGATGGCCATCGCGGCCCGGGAGCGCATCGGACCGCTGGCCCTGCCGTTCCTCGAGGAGCTGGTGCAGGTGAGCCAGGAGACCGCGAACCTGGCGATGCTGGAGGGGAATACGGCCGTGTACATAGAGCAGGCGTTTTCGCCGACCCGGGTGCTGCGGATTTTCACCGAGCCGGGTAATCGGGTCCCCCTCCACT
>JAIVIG010000271.1 GCA_020200675.1 Actinomycetota bacterium | reverse complement strand
CATCCGCGGGCAGTGGTCCGGTCGTCGGGTGGTCGTCTATTCCCCTACTCGCGCACGATCAGAACAGGACAGTGAGCGTGCCTGACGACGGAGTCGGAGACGCTACCCATCAGCGCCCGCCTCACACCGCCAAGGCCCCGGCTTCCCATGATGATCAAGCCTGCCCCGATCTCCTCGCTCAGATGGACTACCTCCCTGTCGGGGCGTCCCCTGACAAGGTGAGCCTCAGCCACGCTTACCCCCTCTTCCTTGACCCGCTCTACCTGCTGGTCGAGGAATTGCTGGGCCTGCTTCATGGCTTCCTCGAGCTCGTGTTCGAGCACCTCGCGTGGGCGCGATGTTATGGGGTTCGGGAAGGGCCTCTGTACGGCTGTGGGGAACACGTAAGCTACGTGCAACTCCGAGTTGGTGCTCTTGGCCATATCCGCAGCTGTGGTGAGGGCCAGCCTTGCTTCGCTTGAGCCGTCGGTGGCCAGCAGGATCTTCGTTGGAAATATGCTCATCGAGGTAACCTCCTAACTCTACGCTCTTTTCTTGAGCACCATGATGCCATTAGTAGAAGCTAGCCGCACCTCTGCCCAAACCTATTCACTAAGCACGCTTTCGGCGACGGCGAAGGCGGAGTTGGCCGCCGGTACCCCGCAGTAGATAGCACTCTGGAGCAAGATCTCCTTGATCTCATCATGGCTCAGGCCGGTTCGCAGCGCCGCGCGCACGTGCAATTCTAGCTCCTCAAGCCTGCCTAAAGCCACCAGCGCAGTCAGCGTGATCGCGCTGCGCATCCTGCGATCCAGCCCTGGGCGAGCCCAGATCTCGCCCCACGCGTAGCGGGTTATTAGATCCTGAAAGCCGGCAGTGAAGTCGGTCGTGCAGTTGAGCGCGGAATCGACCGCCAGGGCGCCCTCCGCTTCCAGCATCGCTTGGAGCCACGCCCTCGCGGAGACAGCGTCCCTGAACTTTTCCGGGACGAAGATCGGCCTGAAAAGCTCCTCGGCCATCTCTAGAGCTCGAAGAAGACGGTCTGGTTCTGGCCCTGGAGGTGGATGTCGAAGCGCAGTGCGTCTCCTTCGTCGCGGGCCACGAGCGTCCTCCGGAATTCCAGGTCCTCTATGGACGAGAGGACGGTATCGTTGATGTTGGCCTCTTCCTCGTCCGGGAAGTAGATGCGGGTGACGACACGCTTCAAGAGACCGCGGGCGAAGACGGAGACCATAACGTGCGGTGCCTGCATCCTTCCGTCCGGACTAGGGACAGGGCCGGGCTTGAGGGTCACGAAGGAGAACTTGCCGCCGGCATCGGTCCCGGAACGACCGAAGCCTGCGAAGGTTACGGTGTCGAGCGGCATATCTTCCCGCTCGTCTTTGGGGTCGTTGTATCGGCCGGCCTGGTTG
>JAIVIG010000087.1 GCA_020200675.1 Actinomycetota bacterium | reverse complement strand
GCAACACCGGGTCGGTCGCCTTGCGGTAGAGGCGCTCCAACCTCGTGGGCTCCGCTTCCTCCGAATTCTCCGTATCTCGTTTCTCGCTCATGCTCGGAAGTATACAGACGGATTCGGTATCACTCCTCACCGCGCGCGGGGTACCGGCCTCCGGCGAAGGCGACCTGAAGAACGCGGTCGCCATGAAGATTATGGACACCCTGGGCGCGGGCGGGTCCTTTACGGAGTTCTACGCCATGGACTTCGACGAGAACTTTCTCCTGATGGGCCACGACGGTCCCGGTCACGTCGCCATAAGCGACCGCAGGCCGGTGTTGCGCGAGCTGGACATCTACCACGGAAAGGCCGGGGGCGGCGTCTCGGTGGAGTTCAGCGTCAAGACCGGGCCCGTAACCATCTTCGCCGTCACCCAGACCCGCGACGGACGCCTGAAGATGATGGCCGCCGAAGGCGAGTCTTTGTCAGGACCCACTTTGAGCATAGGCAACACCAACAGCCGCCTGAGGTTCTCGCTGCCGCCCGCCGAGTTCATGAACGCCTGGTGCGAAGGGGGTCCGACGCACCACTGCGCCCTCGGAACAGGACCCCAGGCGGGCGTGCTCGGGAAGGTGGCGCGTCTGTTGGGTTTAGAGTTCGTCGAGGTAGGCTAGCGGTGGCCCGGTACGCGTGGGTCGCGGAGGTTAGGCCCGGCTACGAGGAGGAGTATCGGCGGAGGCACGACGAGATCTGGCCGGAGATGGTAGAGGCGCTAAGGGAAGCCGGGGTTCGCAATTACTCGATCTTCCGCCACGGCCTCACGCTCTTCGGCTACTTCGAGACGGACGACCTCGAACAGACGCAGAGGTACCTGGCGAACAGCGGGGTAAACCGGCGCTGGGGCGAGTCGATGGAGCCGGTCATGAAGATGGAGATCGACCCGAACACCGACTTCCCCTATCTTCTCCCGCTACAGTGGCACATGGACTAAAGAACACCCGCGCAAACCACCTTAGGGCATAGAAAAGGGCCGGGGGTACGAGACTCCCGGCCCTTCGGCTCGTACTTGGAAAGGCCTAGTCGATGAGACAGACTGCTCCCTCGCAACCGTAGGAGTAGTCGTCGAAGCCACCATAGTAATAGTAGTAGGGGTTAAAGAAGAAGGGGCTAAAGTAGTAGTCGTCCCAGTAGTTGTCGTCGTCCCAGTAGTTGTCGTTGTTGTAGTAATAGTAGCCGTCATCGTCGTCGTACGGCGAGTAGAAATCTCCGTCGCACCTGATCAAGTCACCCCTGGCATCGCGACAGTCCAGATCGGCGGCCAGTGCCGGACCCGAAATGGCAGCGAAGGACGTCACCACGATGGCGAGCGCCCCGAGAATTATCTGGATACGCTTCACGACAAACCTCCTCATCTTCGCGCCCTCTCGCGGAGAACAGTGATGCCGCGTGTGGCGTCCGACCTCGTGCACCGCGCGGGGGCTTTGCTCGAATTCACTGCATCTATTCTGGATTCGGAGTCTATGGTTTTCTTATTAGAAAGCTAAGGATTTTCTTAGCTTTGAGAGCCTGCGCCTACACGGGGCGGACTGCCTCTCCTATCTCCTCGGAGAAGGGGAACTCCAGGGCAAAGAGAAAGGCCGGAGCCCAGAAAGATGCTCGGCGGGTTCGCGTTACTCGGCGACGGCGCGTACGTAGTCGGTGAGGTTTCGTTCGTGATCGGCGATGAGGGGTCTCCCTGCGCCGGCGCCGTGGTGTTGGGCGTCGAGCGGGTCGCGGGCGCGCTCGGACTCGAGCTGACGGAGGACCGGTCGGGCGGGATCTCGCCGACTCTTCCTGACCACGGAATCCTGGAGCTTACCGCCGTCAGGTTTTCACGCACGTCCCGCAATACGGTTTCCCCCTCCGTCCCGAGCAGCGCTGCCACCTGGTCGTCTACTTGCTCTAGCACGCCGGGGAGGATGCGCTCGACCACCTCGAGTGGATGGCCGATGGGCCTGTCGGAGTCGGGCGCCAGCCAGGAGAGGAGCGAGACGAACCCCACGGCCGCCACGACCACCCCGGCTCCCGCCAGCACGTACCCTCTGCTCGCCCGACCCAACCGCCTTGCAAGACTGTTCGGACGCGCGAGGAGGACCGGGGCCTTTGAGCCTCGGTCCTCCCCCTCCTTGCGCACCAGCTTCAGCATCATGGGCTTCAGCATTAGGAGCGCTCCTTAACTACCGCCCGAAAGCGGTCGCGGCCTGGTTGACCGCCTGGTCGCACCTTACCGAAGAGCTCGGGCTGACGTTGATCGAGGCCCCAGAGTCCTCGAACTCGAAGTCGTCGGCCTCGGAACCGTACTGCAGGATGCCGATCTGGTTCTGGGCGTTACCCGTGTTCGCCACACCCTGGACGTTGGCGCACTGGTTGGAGTTGTCGCCCGTGTTCGACACGTTGAACGACTGGCTGACGTCGCCGCTCTCGGCCTCCTGGTCGAAGCTCTGGCTAACCGCCGGCACTACTTCGTCGTCGTCGTTGTTGCGGTCGTCGTTCCACCAGTTGCGGTCGTTGTCGTTGCGGTCGTCACCGAAGAAGAAACCGTCATCGCCGAAGTCTTCCTCGTCGAAGAAACGGTCATCGGCGAAGGCGAAGAAGCCTTGCTCCTCGAAACCGTCCTCGTAGCGGTTCTCGAAGGCGTCCCAGCCTTCGGTGTCCTCGTAGCGGTCCTCGAAGACGTCCCAGAGATCCTCGTAGTATTCCTGGCGATCCTCGCCGACGAGCAAACCATCCTGCTGGGCGAGGGCGGGGAGGGCCAGGGCGGCCACCACCAGCGCCACGAGCGCTCCCAAAATCATGAACTTCCTCACTTGCTTGCCTCCTTCTCGAGCCTTCTTCAGGCCTGTCAACAACTGATTAAGATATTGGCATCGCGGTCCCCCGTGTACCATCCTTCGAAAGGGTGATTTCGCACTGCCCAAAAGGATGAATCTCGCTGATCCTATGAAGATTCTTATGAACCTCTCAGGCTATTCACAGGCGCACGGGTTAACGGGAAAGCTCGTGTCGGGGCAGGATCACCGTTCCTCTTATAACTTGCGTTTTCTAACGGCGCTGCAAAACTTCCGATGCTGGAGCAATTTGGTCTCGAAGCGGGCCTGGTTCTTGGGTATGGCCTTTCCTTTTCCCGGATCCTGGACGGGTCGCCAGGTGACGAGGCTGGCAACCGGGGTTCAAAAGGATCTTACGAGACGGGGGCTACCCGGCCGTCGGCGTATGTAGCTCGTCGCATAGCTGGTCCGCTCGTTCTGCTCGGACGGGTCCTCCGACAGGTCGAAAATCTCGTCGAGCCGGTTGCCGTAGTGGTGGATGTGTTTCTCGTAGCCCAAGAGAC
This sequence comes from Actinomycetota bacterium, assembly GCA_020200675.1. GTDB lineage: Bacteria > Actinomycetota > Rubrobacteria > Rubrobacterales > Rubrobacteraceae > Rubrobacter_F. The sequence goes on along the minus strand of JAIVIG010000087.1, from coordinate 3,799 downwards.
CCAGCACAGTGGGCAAAACGTCGGTCTGGCTCGAGTGCCCCTCGACTCGCTCGCCGTCTTGGAACCGTTTGGGATCGTGAATGGTGAGTGGGCCTTTTGGTCCTTCTTCGTAGATTGTGGTACCGGCATAGCTACCCTGGGTCTCTCGTAGACACCTTCCACGAACGCCTCCGTCGGCTAGCTTCTTGCCGGTGGAGCGTCGAGATCCGTTGTTCGGGCAAAGGGTTACTCGGGGCGTTCATCAGCGTGCTTTGCGACCGGTTGTGAGCCCTCGTACGACCGGTTGTACGAGACGCTCGACGATCCACCACGGCGCGGCGAGGGCGGCCTCGAGCGGCCCGCGCGGTAGCACCGCCCGCCAGAGCGTGCAGGCGGTCATGGCGAGCAGCATAAACGCTCCGACCGTGAGGAACGCCTCCGGTACCGTATCGCGCTTGAGCAGCTCCGGGAAGGTGTGGAGCAGCAGCAGGTGGCCCACGTAGACGGTGAGCGCCAGCTGGCCGGTGGCTACCAGCGGCCACGTCGCCCGCGGTAGCCGGTCGGCGAGCAACAGCATCCCGCCGAGTACCGCGCAGGCCGAGCCGATCGACCCGAGCATCCACAATGGCATCTCGCTGTGTGGAGTGTCGGTGAGGAGGACGGCGAATCCGGGGTCGCGTGGTCCCTCGAACGGCCCACCGAGCGCCGCGGTGAGCCCATCGGCGGCGAGAGCGGCGGCCACGGCGACCGCCAACCCGAGAACGAGCAGACACCAACGCATCGCCGGCGCCGCCAGGTTCCGGCGTCCGATCCACAGCCCGGCGAGCAGCGGGGCCGCCCAGGTAACCAGCGGATATTTCCCCGAGAGCAACAGGTCGCGGACGATCTTGCCGGCCGGATCATCGAGCGAGGCGGGGTCCCCGGTGTACCACGCCGGCGCCTCCATCGCGCCCCAGAGGTAGACGAGCGGACCGCCGACGAGCACGGCGATCCCGCCCGCCAGCAGCCATCGATCCGGGAGGGTGAGCACGAGTACCGCGAAGAGGAAGTAGACCGCGTAGTACTGCAGGATCACGTACGCCCCGTGGTCGAGCTGCTGCAGCCACAGCCCCAGCGGGAGCAGCAGCGCACCCCGGAAGATGAGCCGTCCGCGAGCAAGAAAAGCCGGCCGCCGGGTAGTCGGCTGCCCGCGCGAGCGACCGCCGACGAGCAACGCCACCCCAACCCCGGCGAGCAGCGCGAACAGCACGGAGGCACGCCCGTGAGAGACGCCGTAGAGGTCGCCGAGGAAGGTGTCGGGTCTCGGGTTCGGCCCGAAGTGGACCATGACCATGCCGAGCACCGCGATAGCGCGTGCCGCGTCGACGCCGCGTAGCCGTCGGCGGGGTCCCCGTGAGGCCGCGGACCGCGTCTCGGGGATGCTGGTCGCGGGGCGTCCGCTTACCGCGCCGCTGCTCACCGATCCTCGCTCCATGTCAGCAAGCCTAGCACGAAGAGGTCCGAAACCACGACTAGCGCGATCTCGGTTGAAGTCGGAGGCGGGGGAGGCCCAGGATAAGGCTCCGGTTCTTTGTCGCCTCCGAATAGCTTTATCTTCGGACCCGAGGAGAACAGCGCCGTCTTCGCGCGCGACGGCGCTCGGGTAGCATCGCCCTCAGGTAAGTGGCGGCGACTACGAGCCGCCTGAGGTCTTCGTCGACGCGTTGGCGCTCCTGCTCGAGCGTGTCGAGCACCTCGCTGAATCGTTGCCGCTCATCGTACATGCTTCGTCCTTCTCTAGGGCCGTGTCGGTACCCGCACGCTGCGAAAGCTATCATCTCGGAGACTCGGAGTTTAAATAGCACAAAAAGAGCCGCAGCGTGTAGGCTCCGGCTCTTGTATGCGGTCGTTGCTACCGGCTTCTAACGCCCCTTTCTACGAAACGGCGCTCTTCTTGTAGTGCAGAATCCCGCCACCCACGAGTAGGGCGCCAGCGCCCAAGAGAGCGATATTGCCGATGGGCATGCCGCCGCTACTCGGCAGCGCTTTCTGCGTGCCCCCGCTAGTAGGCACCGCTTTCGAGCTCGCGCCCCCGGCCCCTGCTGCTGCTTTCTGTGCTTGCCTGGCGGCCTGCCTCTCAGCCTTTTTGGCAGCCTTGTCGGCATTCTGCGCCATAGCAGGAGCGGCAGCCGTGGCAACCATAACGGCAACCGCCGCAAAGACCACAAAGATGCGCTTCAACTTCAAAATAGACCCCCTCGTACGCTTGCCTTCTAACTATTGGCCTCTATTCTGTATACGGAAGCTTCGTTTTGCCTGTGAGAAAGGTAAGAGTTTTCAAAGGATTCTCTGGCCCAGAGCGAGCGACACTGATCTTCCACAGGATAGACGCGCGTACTAATCTGTGGAGCGATTACGCGCTCGAAGATCGAGAGCGTCCGCGCATGAGCAGTTAGACGACCTCATCATGAGGGCCAGAGCGACCGCGTGGTCCAGATAGTGCAAGAAGTCTCCCACCTCGTCCCGGTTCTCGCCGAGTAGGTAGGTCAGGACCAACATCCACGGCACGCAACCCACGAACGTGCCGTAGCCGAACTTCGCGAGGTTCATCCGCGCCGTCCCGGCCGGAAACGAGATGAACAACGTGCGCACCACGGGCAGACAGCGCTATGCGCCTCCTGTGCCGCAGTCGAAGAGCGCTCGGGCCCTCGCTATTGGTGGGCCTCCTCCTTCGGACTCTGACTGCCACAGCTCTTGTGGCACCTTCTCGCAGTTCTCCTCGATCCACTCCGCCGACCCGTTCTGCGGGACGCCGCTCCCGGGACTGCCGCCCGGGCCGGGACCATCATTCGGACCGGGCCCGCCCCCGGGACCGCCGCCGTTTGCCTCCCTCTCGGCCCTCATCTCCTCTATGGCCTCCCTGTCCGGCATCAGGAAGAAGCGCACGGCGCCCCTGTCCACGAGGTCGGCTAGCCCGTCGGGGGTGAGGACCGGATCTACGCCGTTGTAACCGCCGAGCGAGATCACGGGCTCGTCGGTGTTCAGGATGATCGGGGATGTGCTCATGGCGCTGGAGATCGCTACCAGGTACCCGGCATCGCCCCTGTTGGCCTCCAGGTATTCCACCAACGCGGGATCCGCGTTCCTCCCACCAGGACCACCGGGACCGCCCGGACCACCACCAGGACCGCCTCCCGGGGGACCACCGCCCGGCGGCCCTCCAGGACCGCCACCCTTAGCCTGGCCTCCCCCGGGAGGCCCACCGCCCGGAGGACCTCCGCCGGGACCGCCTCCGGGCGGCCCGAAAGCCTGCGCCGACCGGGGACCGGCGGAGGGTAAACCCATGCCGCCGCCCTGCGACGACAGGACATCGTGGGCGGCCCAGGCCGTCGGGGCGAAGAGGAGGGCCAGCACCCCTGCGCCCGCCGCGACAACCGGGAAGGAGGCTTGCTTGCCAAGCCCCCGAGCCCTCAGGCGCGAGATCGTGAGAAAGACGGCCGCGCCCAGATTCAAACCCAAGATCGCGGGTATCAGCCAGGCGCGCCAGACAGGATAGCCCAGGAGCACGTACGCCTGTACGGTTGCCATCCCGACCAGCACGAGAGGCAAGAGCCAGCCGCGCCGGTCCAGGTTACGGTAATCCTTCCACAACACCGACACGCCGATGCCTGCCAGCGCCGACACGGTCGGAGCGAGCATCACCGTGTAGTATCGGTGACCCCCGGCGGCGACGCTGAGGTAAGCGGCCGTCGTGAGAAACCAGGCGCCCCACAGCACGAGACCAGCGTATCGGCGGTCGAGTGATAGACGGGGGCGTCCTCTCTGCCAGACCGCCGCCAGG
>JAIVIG010000086.1 GCA_020200675.1 Actinomycetota bacterium | reverse complement strand
CTCCCCCACGGCCCGCGAGATGCCCAGGATGGTAGCCGCGACGATTCCCGACAGAGCCGCGGGCAGGACAATCCTGGTGGCCGTCTCGCGTTTGGTTGCCCCGAGAGCGTATGCCCCTTCCCTCAGGCTCCTGGGCACCGCGTGGATGGCGTCCTCGCTCACGGAGGCTATGGTCGGGATGATCATCACGCCCATCACGAGCCCCGCGCTCAAGGCGTTGAAAATCGTCATGTTCGGGAAGATCGTCTCCCGCAAGAGCGGCGTGACGAACGTCAGGGCGAAGTAGCCATACACGATAGTCGGTACCCCGGCCAGGATCTCGAGGGCAGGCTTTAGCCAGCGCCTCAAGCGCGGCGAGGCGTACTCGCTCAAGAAGATCGCCGCCAGAAGACCTACGGGCAACGCCACGGCTATGGCGATCAGGGTGGTGAGCAACGTGCCACTCGCGAGCACCAGGATGCCGAACTGGGGGTTGGCGAAGGCGGCCGACCACGTCGTCGAGGTAAAGAACTCCACGATGGAGACCTCTCGGAAAAAGTTAACCGTCTCGAAGAGCAAGACGAAGACGATCCCGAAAGTCGTCAACACCGAGACATAGGCACACGCCGCGAGCACGATCTTTATTGCCCGCTCCCGGAAGTGCCTTGCCCGGCTCTCCCGGCGCCACATCGCTTCCCCCGAAGGTCCTCTCTGATCCGCGTCTACCGCCACACTCTCAACCCTCCAAGAATTGCTGCTCTACTAGAAGGTGGGGCCGGACAAGCCGGCCCCACTACAGGTAGGGATTCTACCTCCTACGAACCACCGCTAGCTATTTCTTCTGCGTGTCCTATTTCGTCTTCTCCTCTTCCTTTCCTTTGCCCTTCTCCTCGGCTCCGGTGGCATCCTCGGGCGCAGTACCCGTAGTACGGTTCTGGAACCGCTCGCGCGCCTCCTGTGCTCCAGCGTCGGAGAGCGGCACGTACTGGGCCTGCTCGACGAACTGGTTGAGGTTCTCCAGATAGTAGTTCACGAACTCCTCGACCGAGGGGTTCTCCTCGAGGGCCTGCGTGCTCACGTAGATGAACAGGGGCCGCGAGAGCGGGTATTCGCTCGACTGGATACTCTCCGCGCTGGGCGTGATGCTGTCGACGGCGAGGGCCTTGAGCCGCTGCTGGTTCTGCTCGAAGTAGCCGAATCCGAAGTAACCCAGAGCGTTCGGGTCGCCAGACACACCTTGCACGAGCACGTTATCGTCCTCGCTGGCCTGGTAGTCCGAGCGACTAGCGCCTTCCTCACCGTTGACCCTCTCGGTGAAGAAGTCGAAGGTGCCGGACTCCGTACCTGGACCGTAGAGGTTAAACCGCTCCTCGGGCCACTCGGAGCGTACCTGGCTCCACTGGGTAACCTGGCCCTCCGCGTCCGGTCCCCACATGGTCGCCAACTCGTCGAGCGTTATATCGTTCGCGAAGTCGTTCTGGGGATTGACCACGATCGAGAGTCCATCCAGGGCCACCGGGATCTCGACGAACTCGATGCCGTTCTCCCGGCAGGCCTGGACCTCATCGTCCTCTATCGGTCTGGAAGCGTCCGAGATCTGGGTATCTCCGCTACAAAACGCTTCGAAGCCGTCGCCGGTGCCGGACCCGCCGACGGTTATCTGCACGTCCGGGTTCTGCTGGTTGAACCCCTCGGCCGCCGCCTGGGTGATGGGCAACACGGTGCTGGAACCCTCGATTGCGATCTGGCCCGGGCTACCGCCACCACCGGCCGCTTTGGTCTCGCCGCCCTTAGTGGTCTCCCCGCCGCCTTTATCTTCTTCTTTCCCCCCACCGCCGGCGCAGCCAGCCAGGACCAAGGCCAGGGCCACAAGCAACACCCCGGTTAACAGACTCGAACGCGCAACTCTACTCAAACGCTCTCTCCTCTCCGATATCCGTGCCAGGCGGCCCCGGGTCCCTAGCGGTCCGGTCTCCAACCCAGAGTCTCCAACGCAGGACTATAGGCAATAGCCTCGGGCTTTTGGTTTCATCCGCGTAAACGCATCTTTAAATCTGTGTTACACGATGCTCTGGAGGATCCTTGCCCGGGTTCAACCGCCGGCCAGACTACCCGCGAAACGGCGATCGCCCGGGCCGTGACCCGGGCAACCGCCTCCCGTCAGCGCCGGAGCCGCGCCGCCGTTCTCCTTTTGTTACTTCTTCTCCTCGTCCTTCTTCTTCTCCTCGCCTCCCTGGTCCTTCTTCTCCTCGTCCTTCTTCTTTTCGTCGTCTTTCTTCTCTTCTTCCTTCTTCTTTTCGTCGTCTTTCTTCTCTTCCTGCTTCTCGTCCTTCTTCTCGTCCTTCTTCTCTCCCCCGCCACCGCCGCAGGCGCCGGACAGGATCACCATCAGGGACAGGAGGAACGCCCCCATCAGTCGCCTCAATCGCGCAGCTCTACTCATACAGCCTCCCCTTTCTGCTCGTCGCACCGGAGGGGTCCGGGTCCACTGCGGCCCGATCTCCAGCGCAAAATTCTCAACGCGGGACTATAGGGCACGCATTCAGGCTTGTGGTTTCAGTTACGTAAAAGCCGCTTTAAGTTTCAGTTGCACGAAGCTTTCGCTCGCGTAAACGCTGGTTTAAGTTCTTGTTGCACGTCCTTTGTCCTGCTTTGCGCCCTGTTCTACGGTCCGAAGCCGACCGACGAACGGCCCTCGTTGGCCGGGAACGCCGTGCCTGATCGCTTCGCGCAACCGACCCTGCGTGACTGGCTAGGGCTGTTCTCGCGAGGCATTGCAAAACCTTCCGCGGGGTGGTTCGTTCTTGGTAACGTTCGAGCAGACCGCGCCGCGACGACAAGCAGTAGCCCGAGGCGCCTTGCGGCTCCTGAACTACTCGCCCAGAAGGCTCCTGAACTACTCGCCTAGAATATTGACCCAGCCGCCTGTGATTTGAGGCTACAGGTCGTGCGTAGCCCCGAGGGGCTGGTTTCGCGTTCGTGGGTACCCGTTTCGGGCCTCCGTTGCACGGCCTTGGCGCCCGGTCGGCATCGCGGGTCCTACTCCCACTCGATGGTACCGGGTGGCTTGCTGGTGATGTCCAGGGTCACGCGGTTCACCCCCGACACCTCGTTGATGATGCGATTGCTAACCCGCTCCAGGAGGTCGTAGGGCAGGCGCGCCCAGTCGGCGGTCATCGCGTCGTCGCTGGTCACCGCCCGGATCACGATCGGGTAGGCGTAGGTGCGGGAATCCCCCATGACGCCGACGGAGTGGATGGCCGGCAGGACGGCGAAGCTCTGCCACAGCTCGCGGTAGAGGCCGGCGTTGCGGATCTCGTCCTGCAACACGAAGTCCGCCTTGCGCAGGATCTCCAGGCGCTCTGCGGTCACGTCGCCGATTATGCGGATTGCCAGCCCCGGACCCGGGAACGGCTGGCGCCACACCATGCGTTCGGGCATCCCGAGCTCCGCCGCCACGACCCGGACCTCGTCCTTGAAGAGGTTGCGCAAAGGCTCGACGAGATCGAGGTCCATGACCTCGGGCAGCCCACCAACGTTGTGGTGGCTCTTTATGCGCGCGGCGTCGCGGGTGCCGCTCTCTATGACGTCCGAGTAGAGCGTTCCCTGGACGAGGAACGTAGCGTCCTCGGCGATCTTGCCGGCCTCCTCCTCGAAGGTGCGGATGAACTCCTCCCCGATTATCTTGCGCTTCGCCTCCGGGTCGGCGACGCCCTCGAGCTTGCTCACGAAACGGTCTCTGGCATCCACGTGGATCAGGGGCACGTCCGAGTTTTTTCCGAAAGCCTCGACGACCTGCTCGGCCTCGTTCTGCCGCAAGAGTCCGTGGTCAACGAACACGCAAGTGAGGTTGTCGCCGATGGCGCGGTGGACCAGCATAGCCGCCGTCGAGGAGTCGACGCCGCCCGAGAGGCCGCAGATGGCCTTCGCGTCCCCGACCTGCTCCTTTATCTTCTCCGCGGCGTCGGTGATGATGTTGACGGGCGTCCAGTCGGGGTTGCAGCCACAAGCCTCGAAGAGGAAGTTCTTGAGGATCTCCATCCCGTACTCGGTATGCCTTACCTCCGGGTGGAACTGCACCCCGAAGTAGCCCCTCTCCGGCTCCTCGAAGGCGATGATCGAGACGGAGGGCGTCTCCGCCGTCACGCTGAAGCCTTCCGGGACCGCGAAGATGGCGTCGCCGTGGCTCGTCCACGTCACCTGATCGTCGGGGGTCCCGTCGAAGAGCAGCCCGTGCTCCTTGACGTGCAGGTCCGAGCGGCCGTACTCCCGGATCTGGACGGCCCCGACCTTCCCGCCCATCTCCAACGCCATGAGCTGCATTCCATAACAGATGCCTAAAGTAGGCGTGCCGAGCTCGAAGAGCCTCCTGTCCACCCGCGGCGCCCCTTCGCCGTAGACGCTGTTGGGGCCACCCGAGAGGATGATGCCCTCCGGCTCGCGCGCCAGGATCTCTTCCACGGGTGTGTCGTAGGGGATCAGCTCCGAATAGACGCGACACTCGCGCACGCGCCGGGCGATGAGCTGGGCGTACTGGCCGCCGAAATCGAGTACCAGTATCAAGGGTTACTGCTCCCCTCTATGCCCTGACAGGGCCATCCCGAAGCCACGAAAACAGTCGCGACAAGTATTTTCCCGAACTCCCTGGCCGCGAAGCAGCCCTAGCCCATCCCGACTTGCTGGGAACGTTGTTCGATCTTGCCCTCGGTGTGGAACGACGGCGCGTAGACGACCTCTGCCTTCTGGAACTCCTTGATGTTCTGGTAGCCCGTGGTCGCCATGCTGGTCCTCAAGGCGCCCATGAGGTTCCGGGTCCCGTCGTTCTCTCGGGCGGGTCCGACCAGGATCTCCTCCAACGTGCCCGTGACGGTCGTCTTGATCCTGGTCCCACGCGGCAGCGTCGGGTGGAAGGTCGCCATCCCCCACGAGTAGCCCCGCCCAGGCGCTTCCTCGGCCTTGGCGAAGGCGCTCCCGAGCATCACGGCGTCGGCCCCACAGGTCACGGCCTTGGCAATGTCTCCACCGGTGCGCATCCCGCCGTCGGCGATGACGTTGACATACTCGCCCGTCTCCAGATAGTGGCGCATCCTCGCGGCCGCCGCGTCGGCGACGGCGGTCGCCTGCGGGACGCCGATGCCGATGACGCCGCGCGTGGTGCAGATGCGCCCCGGTCCCACGCCTACCAGGACGCCGACTGCCCCGGTGCGCATGAGGTGCAAGGCGGTCGAGTAGCTGGCGCAGCCGCCCACCACCACGGGTACGTTCAGCCCGGGGATGAACTCCATGAGGTTCAGGGGTTCGACGCTCCTGGAGACGTGCTCGGCGGAGACGACGGTACCCTGGATGAGATCTCCTGCATGACGCGCGTGGCCTTCTGCTCGGGCAGGCTGGCTATCTCCTCGAAGACGGGCGCGGGATCCTCGTAGCGCGTCTGTATCCCCTCAAGGTTCAGCACGGCGAGACCGCCCAAACGGCCGACGATACCCGCCGTCTTCGGGTCCACGGCGGCGTCGAGCGCGCTGGCCAGGCACGGGAGGTCGAGGTGCAGGTTGCCTAGAGACCAGGAGATATCTACGTCCTCGGGGTCACGGGTCCGGCGGCTGGGGACGATGGCGATCTCGTCGAGCCCGTAAGCCCGCCGGCCCGTTTTTCCTTTGCCGATTTCAATATCCATACGCGCTGGAGGCCGCCTTTCTCGTCGCTCTGCACGGTACACGAAAGCCCACGGGGTCTCCCCCGTGGGCTTTTTATCTTTCTGCCGAGTACCACAATTCCGCGCTAGATTACACCGCCGCTACCCATCGGGTCAAGGCGACGAAAGAAGTTTAAAAGAGGCCCAGCAACCTGAGTAACACTATGACCAGGATGACCACCACTATGAGGCCGACTATGCCGCCAACGCCTCCCCTCATCTCCTCACCTCCTCTTCAACGTTACGAGATTCTAAACAAGAGTCCAAACTTACAGGAGCCACAGTATTGTGATGACCAGGGCAATAGTGAATATGACGCCGATAGCCAAGTTAGAGTCCCGCCCCTCACTACCAGCCTCCCCAAACCCTATGGGCTGAACGCTTGCTTCTAGAGAAGCCGCGAAAGCAGCAGCAGCAAGACTATCACCAAGATAACCACCACCAGGATGGTGACCAGCTGATTGCCTCCCATGCCCCTAACCTCCTTCTTGGCTCTCACGTCGCCCAATACTATACCCATTGTCGGTTAATTGAAACACAAAATACCTTAAAAAATCTAAAAGAAAGGGCGGCGCCCCGAAAGGCGCCGCCCCGAAAAGTCTCGCTTTGAGACTCTTTACATCATGCCGCCCATGCCGCCGGGCATCGCGGGTGCGCCCTCTTCCGCGGGCTCGGCCACGACGACGTCGGTGGTGACGATGAGGCTACCGATGGAGGCCGCGTTCTGCAGGGCGCTCCTCGTGACCATCGCCGGGTCCACGACGCCCGCCTGAACCAGGTCCTCGTACTCGCCGGTCAGGGCGTTGAAGCCAAAGGCGCCGCCCTGACCCCGGACGTTGCTCACCACGATGGACCCGTCGGCGCCGGCGTTCTCGGAGATCTGGCGGATCGGCTCCTCCAGCGCCCGGTGGACGATTCTCGCGCCAGTCCGCTCGTCGCCGTCGAGCGAGTCGAGCATGTCGGCGACGGGAGCCTGGGCGTGCAAGAGGGCCACGCCGCCGCCCGGCACGATGCCCTCTTCGAGGGCCGCGCGGGTCGCGCTGAGGGCATCCTCGACGCGATGCTTGGTCTCCTTGAGCTCCGTCTCGGTCGCGGCGCCCACCTTTATGACGGCCACGCCGCCGGCCAGCTTGGCGAGGCGCTCCTGGAGCTTCTCGCGGTCGAAGTCCGAGTCGGTGTTCTCGAGCTCGGCCCGGATCTGGTTGATCCTGCCGCGGATCGCCTCGGTGTCGCCGGCCCCATCCACCATGGTGGTGCTGTCCTTGGTGATGACGACCTTGCGGGCCCTACCAAGCTGGTTGAGCTGGGTGTTCTCGAGCTTCAAGCCCAGCTCCTCGGTGATGACCTCGCCGCCGGTGAGGATGGCGATGTCCTCCATCATCCTCTTGCGCCGGTCGCCGAAGCCCGGGGCCTTCACGGCCGCAGCGGTGAACGTGCCGCGCAGCTTGTTGACGATGAGGGTGGCCAGAGCCTCGCCCTCGACGTCCTCGGAGATGATGAGCAGCGGGCGGTTGCTCTGCATGACCGCGTTGAGGACCGGCAGGACGTCCTGGACGTTGCCGATCTTCTGGTTGGCGATCAGGATGTAGGGATCGTCGAGGACGGCCTCCATCCTCTCCTGGTCCGTCACGAAGTAGGGACTCAGGTAGCCCTTGTCGAACTGCATCCCCTCGGTGAACTCCAGGTCCATCCCGAAGGTCTGGGACTCCTCGACGTTCACGACACCGTCCTTGCCGACCTTGTCGATAGCCTCGGCGATGACGTTGCCGATCTCCTCCGAACGCGCGCTGATAGCGCCCACCCGCGAGATCTCGTCCTTATCGGAGATCTCGGTAGCCTGCGCGCTTATCGCCTCGACGGCGACCTCGACGGCCTTGTCGATTCCGGTCCTCAGAATGACCGGGTTCGCGCCGGCGGCCACGTTCTTCAAGCCCTCGCGCACGATGGTCTGGGCGAGTAGCGTCGCCGTGGTCGTCCCGTCGCCCGCGATGTCGTTGGTCTTGGTCGCGACCTCCTTGACGAGCTGCGCGCCCTGATTCTCGAAGATGTCCTCGAGCTCGATCTCTCGAGCGATGGTTACGCCGTCGTTGGTGATGGTCGGCGAGCCGAACTTCTTGTCCAACACCACGTACTGACCCTTGGGCCCGAGCGTCACCTTGACCGCGTCAGCGAGCTTGTTCACGCCCGCCTCTAGCGCACGGCGCGCATCCGTGTCGAACCTTAGCTCCTTATGAGCCACTCCTAGCCTCCTCTGCTAGACTGCAGATCACTTGCGGCAAAATTGCCGCGTTTCGGCACTCTTCCTGCGAGAGTGCCAACGTCCGAAGTATAGTCCGTATCGGGTTACAATTCAATCGTGAGCGTATTCCATCCCGACAGATTACCGAGCCTGAGCCGGCTGCCGACGGAGCTGGGCCGCGAGGAGCGTTTCTGCGACGCGTGCGGCGAGTCCACCGAGCACATCCTGTACCGGGTACCGAAGAAGGTAGTCCTCGTGTACGTCAAGAACCACCCCGAGAACGTACACGCCACATGCATAAAGTGCGCCCGGAGCACCGTCCTCACCGGCGAAGAACGTCAGCGGGCGCTCTCACAGCCCGAGGATTACTCATAGCTTCCTTACTCATAGCTTCCTAACAGCGCATATCGAGCATAGGCCAGGAAGGCCGCGATGATGATTCCGAGGATCGGGGCCAGCACGACGACGAGCAAGACCAGAACCAACGACGATGCTCGGTCGCGGAAGACGAAGTAGAGGATCAAAGCCGCTAAGGAGAGCCCTACCCCCAACTCGAAGGTCCCCACCCCTATCGTTGCGACCCGCTCTCGGAGAGCTTCCGCCCCTTGGGCTCGGTCGCATCGGGGCTTTCCTCCCGGTCTGTTTTCGGAGCCGGAGCTTCTTTAACGACGGGCCGTGGATTCTGGCTCGTGGCTTCGCGGACGGACCGGGCCTTCCGGGGCTCCTTTCGTTCGGGTGGTTCCGGTGACTGCTTCGGGTTCTTCTGCTTCTCTTCGTCCGCCTGCTTCTTCTTGTCCGGCGCACCGGCGTTGCGCCCGTCGTGTTCGTTCTTCTTTTCGGCCTTGCGGAGCACCTCCATGAGGGCCGATACGTAGGACCGACGCGAGGCCGGGTCTGGCGGGGAGGGGTCCTTCAAGAGGGTTCGTATCTTCGCCCAGGTCTCCGCTTGCGAGGCATCGGTCTCCGTGACCGCATCGGTAGATGGGCCGGATGTACGGTCTCCGTCCGGCGCGGGAGAGGCGGCGCCCGGCGTGGATCTCTCGCCGCGCTCGTCCCCCGCTCCGTCTTCCTTCGCGGAGCTACCGGCCGGGCTCGCCTTCGTCGCATCGTCCGTCGCGCCGGTTTCCTGGTTCTTCTCGTCCGTCCTTTCGCTCTTCTCTTCCGTCCGGTTCTCGCGCTCGGGCTCCGGGGGGTTCTGGCCGTCCCGGTTCTGTTCGGCGACGGGGCTGGGGCGGGCGTCGTTACGGTCGCCGGTGTCGAGGTCTGGGGTCGCGCCGGAGAAGTTCGGGGCGGGCTCCTCCCGCGGCGCCTCGCAGTAAGAGGCGTCCATGCCACCGGTGATGCTGCCACCGTACTCTTCGAGCCACAGGAGGAGCGGGTACGGGTTCATAGCGCCGGACTCCAGGTCCGTGCGGGAGTCGGCGGAGCCGGTGCCGTACCAGCCGAAGTGAAGGTGCGGCGGGAACCTGCCACGGGTGGCTTCGCGCCCCTCGCCCGTATCGCCGACGACGCCTAGCTGCTGGCCGGCCCGAACCTTCGTGCCGACCTTCAGGGCGCTCTCCTCTTCCATGTGAGCGTAGTAGAAGAGGTCACCTTCCTCGATCGGACCCGCGTCGTAGGCGGCTTCGAGCATCACCGTGTAGCCGCCCAGCCTGTTCCAGCCGTTCTCATTCGCGCCCTTCACCGGGACGACGGTGCCGTCGGTGATCGCGAACTCCGGCGTTCCGGTCGGGCTCATGAGGTCGGCGCCCTCGTGGCCGCCCTGCGGACGCGCCGCCCCCCAGGTGTCCTCGTACGAGTCGAAGTAATCCTCCGGCAGCGGGAAGACCACCCTGCTGCTCTTCGGGAAGTCGCCGAGGTTGCCGCAGACCGGCCCGCCGTCCGTACCCTTCCCCGACGAAGGCCGGTAGAAAACGGGCGCTTCGTTCCGGGCCGGTTTCCTGGTCCGCGCGCTGTCCTGCCTACCCGGCAAGTTCGAGGCCCTGGAGCCTATGGTCAACAAACGTCCGACGGTCCCGGGAACATCCGCGTCGGGCAGGTCAAGCGCCTCGTCTCCCAGGATCTCCCCATCTCCGGCCACCGGTTGCGCGGCCTTGGCGACTGGGGTCGCGGGCACCATCTTCAGGAAGAAGGGCTTAGCGCCCGAGAAACTGCCCAGCTTCAAGAGGGCCAGCACAACGGCCACGGCGAACATCACGTAAGCCGCCCTCGCGAACCTTTCCGCAAACCGCGCCGTCAGCCGTCAGCCATCAGCGGTCAGCTTTTTGTTCTTGCTGATTGCTGAACGCTGATGGCTGATAGCTTTTGCAGAAAGGGCCTTCCTTTCTGCAAAACGCTCTAGACGCTGCGGGCGTTGAGGCCGAGGTAGTCTGGGTAGGGGACGGCGGGGATGCTCGCGGCGGCTGCTCCGATCATGGCGGCGTTATCCGTACACAGCTCGGGCGGCGGGATCACGAGCTTCCTGCCCCGTCTCTCGCACTCCTCCACCAGGGTGCGACGCAGCGAGGCGTTGGCGGCTACCCCGCCGGCGACGACGAGAGCCGGGGCGTCATGAAGCTCCGCCGCCCGCAACAGCTTGCGACTCAGCGCCTCGACGACGGCTGCCTCGTAACCCGCGGCGAGATGCGGCAGCTCTTCCCGGATACCGTCCTCGTCGAGCGCCTTCAGCTTGTAGAGGAGGCTGGTCTTGAGGCCGGAGAAGCTGAAGTCCAGGTTGTTCTTCTCCTTTAGGGCGACGGGGAAGTCGTAGCGCGCGGAATCCCCGTCCCGCGCAACCTTCGAGATGGCGGGCCCGCCGGGGAAGCCGAGGCCGAGCATCCGGGCGCCCTTGTCGAGGGCCTCCCCGGCGGCGTCGTCGAGGGTTTGGCCGAGTAGGTCCATGCCGCTCGTGGTCACGGAGTAGAGGGCGGTATGGCCACCGGAGGCTATGAGGGCGACGAAGGGCGGCTCCAGGGCGGGGTCCGCGAGGTAGGCGGCCGCGACGTGGCCTTCGAGGTGATTAACGGGGACCAGAGGTAGCTTCCTGGCGAAGGCCAAACCCTTGGCCGCCGAGAGGCCGACGAGGAGGGCGCCGATGAGGCCCGGGCGTACCGTGACGGCGACGCGGCTCACCTCATCGAGGTCCGTTCCGGCGTCGGAGAGCGCCCTCTCCACGACACCGTCCAGGCGTTCGAGGTGGGCGCGGGAGGCGACCTCGGGGACGACGCCGCCGTAGCGTTCGTGCTCCGTCTGGGTGTGGACGACGTTGGAGAGGGCGTGGCGGCCCTCTTCGTCGAGGACGGCGGCGCAGGTGTCGTCGCAGGAGGTTTCGATAGCCAGGATCATACGGTTTTTATACCGCATCAGGACGTCGATCAGCGCGGGGTATACTGGTCTTATGCGTACCTTCTCGTTGCTCTTCGCCTTCATCGCGCTGGTGATGCTGGCGATGTTTTTGATCTACGTGATCCGGGGCCCGGTCGATCCCCTTATCGCCGGCGGGCTCTTCGTCTCTTTCCTGGCCTGCCTGGCCCCAGCCCTACTCCTCCTGAAACCCTTCGAGCCGCCCGAGGAGCTACAGCGGCGGCGCGAGGAGGCCCGCAAGGAGCGCGAAAGACGCCGAAACCCTACCGGCGGGGACGATTCCGGTGAGGAGCCGTCCGAAGATCGAGGGTCATGAGTAGCGCATCCTCGTCGCCGTAGTAAGCGGGACGCAGGCCGGTCTCGACGAAGCCCAAAGAACCGTAGAGGGCGCGAGCCCCAGCGTTGCTCGGGCGCACCTCGAGGTAGACGCGCCTCGCGCCGACAGAAGCCGGGTCGGCGAGGGCGGCCTCGAGGAGAGCCCGGGCGACACCCCGGCGGCGGCGTTCCGGGCGCACCGCGATCGTCACGACGTGCGCCTCGTCGGAGATTAACTTGAGGCCGATATAACCGGAGACGGCGCCGTCCTCTTCGAGGACCAGGTACAGGCCGAACGGGCTGGCGAGCTCCTCGCGCCAGACGGCCTCACCCCACGCCAGGGGCAGGCTGCGGCGTGTGGTCTCCATGACCGTCGGGAGGTCCGAGAGACGCATCGGGCGCACGAGCGGCTCCGTCAAGACCTGCTCCAGGGGTTCAAGTCCCGGCGCACCTCGGCGTCCGGCTCTCGCACATAGAGCGGTACGACCTCACTGGCCGGAACCGGCGCGAAGTCCGCCGAGAGCACGTGTCCCGTAGCCGTTACCCTGTGCAGCGGCGAAGCCTCGGCGGGGATGCGCCCGAGACCGGAGAGCTCCTCCCTGTAGCGCACCGCCCCGTCGCCGACGAGAAGCATATCCTTCTCCCGCGACTCCTCTCTCACCGGAAGTTGCGCCGCAAGCTCCCCCGGCGCCGCGCACAGGATCTCCCCACGCAATCCGTCGCTCGCGAAGAGCTGGGCGAAGACCTGGCGGCGTTTGGCGTCGAGCACGGCGAGGACGTCGGGATTCCCGGCGCATAGCAAGGCCGGGGCGGCCAGGGCGTTCAACGTCGAGTTCCTCGAGAGTGCCGCGCTGGTCGCGAGCGCCAGGGCACGCGCGGCGGCCAGGGCGATGCGGATACCGGTGAAGGTGCCGGGTCCGACGCCTACCAGGATGCGCTCGACCTCGCCGAGGTCCGCGCCGGCGAGGTTCAGGGCAGCGTGGGCCGCGGGGAGCAGGGTCTCCGAGGCGCCGCGGGAAGGAACGGAGATCTCCGCGAGTACCTCCCGCCTGGGTTCGCCTGCACCGGGCGCGTCCTCCCCGGCGCGTGCGACGGCGACCGTCACGACGCCGGTAGAGGAGTCCAGGGCGAGTATCAGCACGTCGTCGGGGAGAGCCGCGCCGCCAGAGGACCCGAGATCCGCACCCGTCGCGTCTCCGGCGAGCGGTGGGAAATTTCCACGACGTTGGGCTCCTCCAGAAGACCGAGCGCGGGGTCCGCCCACTCCACGAACGTCACGGAGCCCAGCTGCAGGTACTCGTCGAGGTCCAGAGCGTCCCGCACGTCGAGCCCCTCCAGCCGGTAGAGGTCCAGGTGGTTCACCCAGACCCCGCGCCCGCCCACGGAGCCTTCATATCCACGGGCGAACTGGTAGGTCGGGCTCGTCACCGCCTCCCGGACGCCCAAAGAACGGGCCGCCGCCCGCACGAAGGTCGTCTTGCCGGCCCCGACCTCGCCCCTGAGCACGACGATATCCCCGGGCACGAGAGAATCGGCCACCCTAGCAGCCAGCGCCACGAGGTCGTCCTCGTTCAGATCGTCCCATGTAAGTACCGGGAGTCGGCCCTCCGGCGAGACGCCGGGGGTTCCAGAAGTCGGGAGTCGGGTATCGTCTTCTTTCGACTCCCTGCTCCCCACTACCTTCCCCGTACTCTTACCAGAGGCCTGGCTGCAGAGGTTCGCGTTCGGCGGCCGGGACGTGGGAGACGTTGAGGGTCTCGTAGGTGGTCGGACGTTCGGCGGTGAGGAGCTCCGGCAGGCGGGAGAAGTCCGAGACCAGGAGCGCGCGGTCGGCCGGGGTGTAAAGCGCCCGGCTCAGGGAGAGCGTCGGGAAGACGTAGCGCCCGTCGAGCGGTACGACTCTGCCGCGGATGCGCGCCGCGGACTCCTTGCGGCCGGTGAGGGCGCGGCTCGCCAGGTCCCCCAGAGCCACCACGACCTTCGGGTCCACGGCGGCTAGCTGGGCCAGGAGATACGGCCTGCACGCGTTGATCTCCGCCGGTTTCGGGGACCGTCCCTCGGGCGGACGGCACTTTACCAGGGTCGTGAGGTAGACCCCTTCGCGGTCTAGCCCGGCCGAGGCCAGGAGCCGGTCGAGCAACATCCCCGACGCCCCCCGGAACGGCTTACCTTCCTTATCCTCGTTGAATCCCGGCGCCTCGCCCACGACGAAGAGCTCGGCGTTCAGAGGCCCCTCCCCGAAGACGACCTTCGTCCTGGAGTTGCACGGCGGCCCGCACTTGCGAGAGTCCAGCGCCTCCTTCTGCGCCTCGGCGAAGTCCACCCGCTAGAAGTCCTCCGCCTCGGGGAGCAGAAAGGCGAGTAGAAAGTAGGCCAAGATCACTACAATGTTCGGTCCTGGGATAAAGATCGCCAGTAGGACCGTGACCAGCCGCACCGCCGTCGAACTCCACCCGTAGCGCCTGGCTATCCCGCCGCACACCCCGTAGATCCAACGATCCCTCCTGGACCGCATCAAACGCATACCTAACCCCCCGTCCGTGCTGCCATCGAAACCTCTGCCTACTCCTCGCCGGATATTATCTTCATCCGCGTCGTTTGTGAAGCTCCACACATAATAGTCGAGCACCCATCCTGGAAAAAAGGTGACTTCTGACTCGAACGCGCACCCCCTCTAGCAAAGACGAACTCACCGGGACTCCGGGCCCCACACTTCTTCGGAGCCTCCGCCGCATCCCATCAACCCCACGATCCGAGGCACGGCCGGGTCTTTGGAAAGCCCGCGGGCGGTGAGGAGCCTCGCCCGGCTCGCGACGTACCCGGCGTCGGCGGGGGAATGATTCATTTGGCCGGCGAGGCGCTCGTAGTCCGGCTCGGGGTAGGGGCCGAGATCCCGGCTGTAGGACAAGAACTCGGCGCAGAGCTCGCGGTGGCGCTCGACGTGCTCGGGCTTGAGACGCGGGCCCTGGGCGGCGAGACGGTCGGCCCAGGAGAGGACCGCGAGCTCCGCCCCGAAG
>JAIVIG010000351.1 GCA_020200675.1 Actinomycetota bacterium | reverse complement strand
CAACGCCAACGGCCTTACCGACGTCGGGGACATAGACCTCGCCTTCGAACAACTTCGTGTGCTGGTCAGCGACAACGCGGCTATCATCTTCGGCGTGGCCCTGCTGGCCAGCGGCTTCTCCAGCTCGTCGGTCGGCACCATGAGCGGGCAGGTCGTCATGCAAGGGTTCATCAACCGCCAGATACCGTTGTGGCTGAGGCGCCTGATCACGATGACCCCGGCCCTCGTGATACTCGCCATCGGCGTCAACGCTAGCTACGCGCTGGTCCTTAGCCAGGTCGTGCTCTCCTTCGGCATCCCCTTCGCGTTGATACCGCTCCTGATCTTCTGCCGCAACCGGGGCCTTATGGGGGGGCTGGTCAACCACCGCCTCACCACCGCGGTGGCGACGGTCGTCGTCGCGCTTATCGTCTCCCTGAACGTGTTCCTCCTCTACCAGACCTTCCTCGGCTGATGATCCTCGCCGAGAAGACGATGCTGACAGGAAATTAGTGCGAAGAAACTCTTGACAAAGGGAGGGCTATCAAGTTAATTTAGGTTAGGCTAAAAATACTCGGCAACCTGCGGGCGTGATGAGAGGAGTTACGGATGGGCGGAGCTAAGGAACGTGGTGTCTCCCGTCGGGATTTCCTACGAGCCGCGGGGACGCTGGGGGTTTCTGGCGCGCTCCTGGGAGCCCACGTGAACCGAGTCCAGAGTCAGGAGAAGGGTCAAGGGGGTGATGGTAGTCAGGAGGGAACTGCGCACAGCTCTCACGGAGGTAACGAAACCACGGGTAACGTGGACACCTCGGGCTTCGATCCGTCCAAATTTTTGAGGGATTTCTATCGGGGAGAGGAACGTCGGGAGGGTGGGAGGACCGTCCGGGAGTACGAGCTTACGGCGGAGGACGTCGAGATCGAGGTCGCACCGGGAGTGACGTATCCGGCCTGGGCCTACAACGGGCAGGTGCCCGGTCCGACGCTCCGGGCCACGGAAGGGGAGCGGTTGCGGGTCGTGTTCAAGAACCAGGGCGCGCACCCGCACACGATCCACTTCCACGGCTTCCACCCGGCCAACATGGACGGGGTCTTCGAGCTCGTGGGACCGGGCGAAGAGTTTACCTACGAGTTCGACGCCGAGCCGTTCGGGATGCACCTCTACCACTGCCACACCTCGCCCCTGAGGAAGCACATCGAGAAGGGGCTCTACGGGGCGTTCATCATCGACCCCGAAGAGGGGCGCGAAGAGGCCGACGAGATGGTCATGGTCATGAACGGCTTCGACACCAACTTCGATGGTGAGAACGAGGTCTACGCCGTGAACACGGTGGCTTTCCACTACCAGAAAAACCCCATAGAGATAAAGAAGGGGGAGTTGATCCGGGTGTACGTAGTCAACGTGCTGGAGTTCGACTTCATAAACAGCTTCCACACGCACGCCAACTTCTTTAACTACTACCCGACGGGTACGAGGCTCGAGCCCTCGGAGTTCACCGACACGAAGATGTTCGCCCAGGGGGAGCGGGGGATCATGGAGTTCCGCTACGACTTCCCCGGGCGGTTCATGTTCCACGCCCACGTCAGCGAGTTCGCCGAGCTCGGCTGGATGGGCCTCTTCGACGTAAAGGAGTAGCAGGATGGGACGAGAGGAACGCGGACCAGCTTGGATACTTTTGGGGCTCCTGCCGCTCCTGGGCCTGGGGGTGCTGTTGGCCTTCATCGTGCTCAACGGGGCGGGAGTAGAGAGGGATGACCTACCGCCCGTGGAAGACTTGAGCGTCCAGCGTGTGGATCTGCCGACGGAGTACGAGTTCGTCCTGAGTGTCCGCAACGGCGGTCCGGAGCCTGTCACGCTGAGTCAGATCGTGGTGAACGACGCGCTTTGGGACTTTCGGGTGGAGCCAGACAACACGATTCCGCGGCTCGGTTCGGCGGAGGTGACCATCCCCTACTCGTGGGTCGAGAGTGAAGCATACGAGATGAAACTCATAACCTCGACGGGAACCACCTTCGATGCGGAGGTGCCTGTGGCGGTGCTCACGCCCGGATTTACGGGCGAGACCTTCTTTAGCTACGCACTCATCGGGACCTACGTCGGGGTAGTGCCGGTTGCGCTGGGGCTGCTGTGGTACCCGTTCCTGAGACGCCTCGGCAGGGCGGGGATGAACTTCGTCCTGGCGCTCACGGTAGGGCTGTTGGCCTTCCTGGTCATAGACACGTTGGAGGAGGCGATAGAATCCGCCGCTGAGTTGCCGGGGATCTTCTCTGGTATACCGCTGGTGATCCTGGTAGCCTTACTGACGGTGCTGGGGCTCCTGGGCGTCGCTCGCCTGTTCCGGCGCGAACCCGAAGAGGAGAGCCGGCTCGGAACCTCCTACCGGATTTCCTTCGGTATCGGTCTGCACAACCTGGGAGAAGGGCTGGCCATCGGGGCGGCGTTCGCCCTCGGGGAGGCGGCTTTGGGAGCCTTCCTGGTGGTCGGCTTTACCCTGCACAACATTACCGAGGGTGTCGGCATCGCTGCACCCATCTTGAAAGAGAAGAGGCCGCGCCTCATCCACTTCGTCTGGCTGGCGCTACTTGGCGGAGGCCCGGCCATTCTGGGAACCTTGATCGGAGGCTTCGCCTTCTCGAACCTCCTGGCGGCTCTGTTCCTGGCCGTTGGTGCCGGGGCCATCCTTCAGGTCATCTATGAGGTGGGGAAGCTACTTCTGAAGGATTCCGCCCGGAAAGAAGGTAACAAAGCGCCATCCCTCTCCGCTTCGCTCTCGGCCTCGAACCTTGCGGGGCTCACGGCCGGGATAGCTATCATGTACGTGACGGGTCTCTTGGTTGCCGCTTAGAGTGAACGTGTTTCTCGTCTGCCAGGCCTTCTTCGGCTAACCGAAGGCCGGGGTCGGAGCTCCAAAGTGGAGCCCTGGATGTTATTAATAAGAGCGTGGAATCGGTAGGTTGCAGACCGGTCGAGCCTGCGGAGCTGGCATCTAAAGGCATACTGCGTTGGTAGAGGCTCTCAGGGATCTCTCGCCGGTCGTGCAGGTGTTGATCGCGACGGGTTTCACGTGGGGGATGACGATGCTCGGGGCGGCGCTGGTCTTTCTGACCAGGGAGGTCAAGCGCTGGGTGCTGGACGCCATGCTCGGTTTCGCGGCCGGGGTAATGATCGCGGCGAGTTACTTCTCGCTTCTGGCGCCGTCCGTCGAGTTCGCGGAGGCCGGGGGCATCTAACCGTGGATACCGGCGGTAGTTGGGTTTATGGCCGGGGGGATCTTTCTGCGGGGCCTCGACCGGGTGTTGCCGCACCTGCATCCCAGGAGCCCTATGCGGGAGGCCGAGGGGATAAAGACCAGCTGGCACAGGAGCGTTCTGCTCGTCTCGGCCATAACGCTGCACAACATTCCCGAGGGGCTCGCCGTGGGGGTCGCCTTCGGGGCGGTCGCGGCAGGGATACCGGGGGTGCCCGAGGCATCCTCGCTCGGGGCGGCCGCGGCGCTCGCCGTCGGCATCGGCATCCAGAACTTCCCCGAGGGGACCGCCGTCTCCATGCCCTTGAGGCGTGAGGGCGTAGCCCCGGGCAAGAGCTTCTTCTACGGGCAGCTCTCGGCAGTCGTCGAGCCAATCGCGGGGGTGGCAGGGGTCGTCGCCGTGACGCTTGCCCAGCCCCTGTTGCCCTACGCTCTGGCCTTCGCCGCGGGAGCCATGATCTTCGTCGTCGTCGAGGAGCTGATACCCGAGTCCCAGAGGGGCGGGTACGCCGACCTCGCGACCATGTCGCTCATGGTAGGCTTCGCGGTCATGATGACCCTCGACGTTGCCCTCGGGTAGAGCCGACCGGTAGATAGTTCATCTTTGGGGCGAGAGACTTAGGTGAGCGGGAGGCGTTCGTGAAGGAGACCCGGCGCGTAAGCGCCCAGGAAGGCTACGACCTGTGGGCCGAGACCTACGACGAGACGCCGAACCCGGTCGTGGCGATGGACGCGCGATACACCCTCGACGTGCTGGCGCCCAAACCGGGCGAGCGGATACTCGACGCCGGCTGCGGCACCGGGCGGCACCTCGGGCCCTTGCTCCGCGCGCGGAGCAACCCCGTCGGCGTCGACTTCTCGCGCGGCATGTTGGAGATTGCGCGGCGCAACTACCCTGACGTGCCCCTGGCGCTCGCCGACCTCCAGCGACCGCTGCCCTTCGAGAACGAACGCTTCGACGCCGTGTTGTGCGCGTTGATAGGCGAGCACCTGAACGAGCTGCCGCTCGCTCTGGGAGAGATGCATCGCGTCCTCAGAGCCGGCGGACGGCTAGTCTTCTCCGTCTACCACCCCGAGATGGCAGCCGCCGGCAAGGAGGCCAACTTCGAGCGTTCCGGCGTAGAGTATCGTTTGGGGGCGTACCGTTACAGTATGGCGGACTACGCAAACCTGCTCGAAGACGCCGGCTTCGAGGAGCCGGCCCGGCACGAGTTTCTCGGCGACGAGCGGCTCGTGCGAACGGTGCCCTCGGCGACGAAGCTGCTGGGTTTCCCCGTGTTGCTGGTGTTCGAAGCGAGAAAGAAGGCTTTGGCTCCCTCGTAGAAGCGTCCCCGGTTCTCGTTGCCGCCGTTGCTTCCGTGTTCCGGCGATCGGTCCCGGCCGACCGCCGGAAAATAGTCCCAAGCGGCCTATACCGGTCACCGACTGCTACTCTATACTTCCGCCGCCATGAGTGAACAGGGCCAACAGGGAGGCTCCGAGGCCCGGAAGCGTGGGCTGGAGAGCGGGACGCCCCGCAAGGCTTCCGGGCTCGCGGTGTGGTCGTGGGTGCTCTACGATTTCTCTAACACGATCTTCGCGATCAGCATCCTGACCTACTTCTTCCCGATCTGGCTTGCCAGCGATCTCGGGGCTGGGCCGGGACTGGTCAACGGCGCCGTGGCTATCTCCTCGGTTTTCGTAGTCCTCACCGCCCCGGTCCTTGGGGCTATCGCCGACCTGCGGCAGAAGCGGGTGCCGTACCTCGTGGCGCTCACCGTGCTCGCGGTGCTGTTGACGGCTGGCCTGGGCTTCGCGGGGGGCGTGCTCGTAGGGGTAGCCCTCTTCGTGGCGGCGGACCTTGCTTACCAGTCGGCGAACACGTTCTACAATGCGCTCCTGCCCGCGGTCTCGGCCGGGCGCGGCGCCGGCCGAGTAAGCGGCTACGGCACCGGCTTGGGCTACTTCGGGACCATCCTCGCCCTCGTCGTCCTCCCACTCTTCGTCGCCCAGCAGGACTTCCTCGGGCTCACCGTTGGCGGGCCGGAGGTCATGCGTGCTGTACACGGACGCTGCCAATACGGCCATCGCCAACACGGCGCTCTACGGTCAGCAGGTCTTCGGAATGGAGAGCGCCGAGACGACGAGCCTCTTGCTTTTTTCGACGGTCTTCGCCATCGTCGGGAGCGTGGGCTTCGGGTTCGCCAGCGACCGGGTGGGGCCGAAGAAAACGCTCGTCGCGGTCCTCGTGCTCTGGCTCGTCGCGATCACGCTCGCCGCGGGCGCCGTGGCGCCCTGGATGCTCTTCGCCGCCGGGCCGCTCGTCGGGATCTCTTTGGGCGGTACGTGGACGGTGAGCCGGGTCATGCTCGTTGCCCTCGCGCCGCCGGAGAAGCTCGGGGAGTTCTTCGGGCTCTTCTCCTTGGCCGGCAAGGTCTCGGCCGTCGCGGGACCCGCGACCACGGCGCTCATCCTGTTTTTGTTGGAGGGGCACATAGGGACGGGAGCCTACCGGATCGCCATGGGCTCCCTGGCCGTGATCATGGCCCTCGGCCTCTTCTTCCTTCTCCGCGTCCCCGACGCCCGCCCCGACCCGAACGTCGACGAATTCGCTGCCGAAGAAGCGGCCGGCGGCGTCCCTCGGTAAGGGACGGGCACCATGAGGACCGTGGCGCTCCGGGGCCGTGTCGTTACGGACCACGAAGTCTGGCCGGAGGGCACGGTCCTCCTCGAAGGAAGCCGCGTCGCACAGGTGAGCTGCGAACCCCTCGAAGCAGACGAGGACCACGAATACACCGACCGCCTACTATGCCCCGGCTTCGTAGACCTGCAGGTGAACGGGGCCTTCGGGGTAGACGTCGCCACCGAGCCCGAACGCGTGCCGGAGCTATCTAGGAAACTCCTGGCGACCGGCACCACGTCCTACCTGCCGGCCCTGATCTCCTCTCCCTTAACGCTCTACCGCGAGGCGCTCCCCATACTCTCCAACCTGGCGCGCGAAGGTGTCCCCGGCGGAGCGGAGGTCCTGGGCGTGCATCTCGAAGGGCCGTTTATCAACGTAGGCAAAAAGGGTGCTCATCCGGCCGACCACGTTGTCCCGGCCGACGTGAACCTCCTCGACGATCTCCTGGATCTGGGCCCGGTGCGGATGCTCACCCTCGCGCCGGAGCTGGAGGGCGCGGCGGAGCTCACAAGGACGGCCGCCAGACGCGGAGTCGTCGTCTGCGCCGGCCACTCGAACGCCACGTTCGAGCTCGCCTACAGGGCATTCGAGGGGGAGGTCGCGGGCGTGACGCACCTGTTCAACGCGATGAGCCCGCTGCACCACCGGGAGCCGGGCCTCCCGGGAGCGACCTTCGCCCACCCGCGCGTGGCGTGCGGCATCATCGCCGATGGCCGGCACGTCCATCCCGAGATGGTAGCCCTCGCCTTCCGCGCGCTCGGCCCCGATCAGCTCTACCTCGTAACCGACGCCATCGCCGCCGCCGGGACGGGGTTGGGAGAATACCCTCTGCTCGCGGATCTACCCCGCCGACGTTTAGAAGCGTGGCGACGGTCCTACGTGGGCCGCGTCCCTTCTTCCGTGCGCACCACGAAGACTGGGCAGTGGGCGTAGCGGACTACGTCCTCGGAGACGCTCCCGAGGACGGCTCGTCTTAGGGCGCCCAGGCCCCGGCTGCCGACTACTATGACGCCCACGCCGAGATCCTCGCTGAGGTCGATGATCTGCTCGGCCGCCCGGCCGAGGCGGAGGTGGGTTCCGGCGACTACGCCGCCCGCAGCCCTGATGCTCTCCACCTGCCCTTCGAGCAGCCGTTGGGCGTTGCGCCGGAGCTCGGCCGGCTCCTCCTCGGTGTAGGCGAAGTACGTCGGCAGGTACTCGCCGACGTGGACGACGTGCAGCTCCGAGCCCGTCCTCTCGCACAGCTCTATCGCTGATCGAGCGGCGAGCGTCGCATTTGGGGAACCGTCGGTGGCGAGCAGTACGCGCGTTGGGAAAAGGGGCATCTCCTAAACCTCCCTTGTGGCCTCTTCATCTTCACCTCTTTGCGTACGGCCGAGGCGGCTGGCGCGCACGCTGTATAGGAAGTAGACCACGAGTCCCAGAACCATCCATATCACGAACCGCCACCACGTCCCGACGGGCAGGCTCACCATCAGGTAGAGGCAAGCCAGGATCGCCAGGATGGGGACCACGGGAACCAGGGGCGTGCGGAAGGCGCGCGGGAGGTCCGGCTGTGTTCGCCTGAGGATCATGACGCCTACCGAGACCAGGCAGAAGGCGAAGAGCGTTCCGATGTTTACCAGCTCCGCGAGCCTCGTCAGGTCCACGAAGGCTGCGATGATGGCCACCACTACCCCGGTTAGGATGGTTATGCGATAGGGGGTGCGGAAGCGCGGGTGGGCCAGGGCGAAGTACCGGGGCAAGAGGTTGTCCCGGCTCATCGCGAAGGCGACCCGGCTCTGTCCGAGCATCAGGATCATGATGACCGAGGTGAGCCCGCAGATGGCGCCGATCGAGACCAGGCCCGCCGCCCAGTCCAGGCCGATGTCACGGAACACCGACGCCATGGGGGCCTCGGGGTCGAGCTCGTTGTAGGGCACGATCCCGGTCATAATCTGGGAGACCAGTATGTACAGTACCGTGCAGATCACGAGGGATCCGAGAATCCCAATGGGCAGGTCCCGTCGCGGGTTGCGCGCCTCCTCCGAGGTTGTCGCCACGACATCGAAGCCGATATAGGCGAAGAATACGATGGCCGCTGCTGTGATGATCCCAGCGAACCCGAACGCCTGCTGCTCGGCACCCGTCAGGTACTGCAAGAGCGAAGGTCCTCCGCCTTCGGTCGAGACGCTCTCCACTGTGCCTCCCGCCGGCGGGACGAACGGCGACCAGTTGGCGGTGTTTACGAAGAAGATTCCTAAGCCGATAAAGAAAAACACCACGGCGAGCTTGATCGTGGTTACCGTTAGGTTGAACCCAGAGCTCAGACGGATGCCGATTACCAGGATCACCGTGAGGATCAATGCTATGGCTGCGGCCGGCAGGTTTACGACCTCACCGGTGATGGCCGGCGGAAGGCTTACCCCGAAAAAGCTCTCCAGGATCCGGTTGAAGTACTGTGACCACCCGACGGAGACGGTCGCCGCGCCCACGGTGAACTCGAGGATCAAATCCCACCCGATGATCCAGGCGAAGAACTCGCCTATGGAGGCGTAGGAGAACGTATAGGCGCTACCGGCTACCGGGACGGTACTTGCGAACTCGGCGTAGCAGAGCGCCGCCAGAGCGCAGGCGATCCCCGAGAAGACGAACGAGAGGGAGATGGCCGGCCCCGCGAAGTTTGCCGCCGCGACCCCCGTCAGGACGAAGATACCCGTCCCTATAATCACCCCGATGCCGAAGACGATGAGGTCTATCGGTCCGAGCGCCTTCCTCAGCTCGAATTCCGGCTCCTCCGTATCCCGGATGGACTGCTCGATTGACTTGGTGCGCATGATCCCCATATGGCTCCCCTTGCTCAAACCCTGGCAACACCGCCGCAGTCACCGCGGCCGATCTTCCCTTTACCCCATCGCGTCACTCGACGCACCGGCATTCTATTGGAAAGTTTAGCTACCCGCTAGCGGCCCGCTGGTATCAGAATTAGCTTTCCGCCGCGCCAGGAATAACGCCAATCGGCGAATTGCCTACCAACGAGAGGAAGGACACGAAGACGCACGCCTTGAGTCAACCTCATACAGGCGCAGAAATTTCCGGGCGGCACGAACTAACCGGCGAGGACGAGATAGTCAACCGCGCCGAGCAGCAAGGAGCGTACGAGAAGGTCTTCTCGGTGCTGCGCTAGATTCCCGGACAGGCAGTACGATGGCCCCAGCGCGGCCTCCCGCGAGATCAGCGAAGCCCAGTAGTAGTAGGGTCCTGGAGTAACTCCAGGGCGAAATTCATCACCTCATCCACGGGCACGTCGCCGACAACCGAGGCAGCGTGCCCGCAGTCGTTGTCGAAGAGGGTGGCGCCGCAGACCGGGCAGCTCGAACGCCAGGAGAGGGCCGGGCGGTGTCGCACGCGGTTAGGGGGGCCGGCGTTTATGAAGTTCGGGCCCCAGTAGATCCCGACGGTCGCCGCCCCCACGGCACCCGCCAGGTGCAGCGGCCCGGAGTCGTTGGAGACGGCCACCGCGCACCGGCTCAAGAGACCGGTGAGCCCCTTAAGAGAGAGCCGCCCACAGAGGTCGAAGGCTTCGTGCTCCATGGCATCTACTATGCCGGAGATCAAAGCCCGGTCTTCCTCGACGCCGACTACGGCCACGCGCGCGCCGGCCTTCGCCAGGGCGTCCCCGACGGCGGCGAACTTCTCGGGCGGCCACCGCCGCCTGCTGTCGCCCGCCCCCGGATGAAGCGCGACGAGCTTACCTTCGGCCTCCGGGACCGCGTTCCTTGCCTCGGTCAGATCTTCGCCTGTAACCACAAGGCGCGGCTCCAGGTCCGCCGTTCGCGCGCCGACGAGGCTTGCTACCTCTAAATAGCGCAGGATCTCCGACTGAAAATAGACGTAGGGTACGGTGCGGTCGAGCGACGGCGCACCATCGGCCTGCGCGCCGGCCGTCACCCGAGCTCCCAGCCTACTGACAAAAGGGTTGGAGTAGCCCCCGCCGCCGTGCATCTGGAGCGCCAGGTCGAACCGCTCCTCCCGCATACGCTCGAAGAAGCGCTCCAACTCCTCTTCGTCCTCCTCCACGCCCGTGTCGGGGCCGTTGACGCCCGTGGAGGGGGGAACCGTGATCGCGCGGGCTATCGGCTCGTGCCTCCCGGAGAGGAGTTCCGTCTGGAGGGGTCCGCCGAGCAGCGTCATCTCCGCCTCCGGGTAAGCCTCCCGGAGCGCGTCGAGCGCCGGCAGCGTGAAGATGAGGTCCCCCAGCCCGCCGGCCCTGAGAACGGCGATCTTCAGGACGTTCTCTACGAGACTAGAGCCGGGGGGCGACGGCATGGTGGACGACCTTCGTCGTCGTGACCTCGTCGAGTAGCTCGGGGCCGTAGCCGAACCCGAGACCGCTCGCCTTCCTCGGCTGCGCCGCCCCGCCCGGAGCGCCGCCGAAGACCGCGTTGATCTTGACCGTCCCGACCGAAAGCTCCCGCCAGGCCCTCTGGGCATGACCAGGATCGGGCGTGAGCACCGTGGCCGCGAGCCCGTAGACGGCCTCGTTTGCCTTCTCCAGGGCTTCTTCGAACGACGGCACGACCTCGACGGCGGCGACGGGACCGAAGGTCTCCTCGTCAACCACGGCCATCCCCGAACGCACGCCCGATAGTACGGTAGGCGGGTAGAAGAAGCCCGGACCGCCGGGCGCCTCCCCGCCGCACAGGATCTCCGCCCCCGCCTCGACCGCTTCGCGGACGTGACGGTGGACCAGGTCGCGCTGGCCTTCGGCAACGAGCGGGCCCATCTCGGTCTCGGGCTTCGTTCCGTCGCCGACGCGGATGGACTCCGCGCGGGCCGTAAGCTCGCGCAGGAACTCTCCGGCTATCGCTTCGTGGACGTAGATGCGCTCGACGGAGGTGCAGATCTGGCCGGTGTTCGCGAACGAGCCCGTGGCGGCCTCGCCCGCGGCCCAGGTGGGATCCACGCCGCTGTCTATGATCATCGGGTCCTTGCCACCGAGCTCGACGACGGCCTTCTTGAGCCCACGCCCCGCCGTCTCCAGGATCCCGCGTCCTGTCGGCACGGAACCGGTAAACAGCACCAGATCCACGTCCTCGTGCGCCACGAGCGGGCGTCCGGCGCGCTCGTCGCCCAGGAGGAGATTCAGGACGCCCTCGGGCAACCCGTCGAATATCTCGACGAGCCGCACCGCCGAGAGCGGCGTCTTCTCGGAGGGCTTGAAGACTACGGTGTTGCCGGTCACGAGCGCCGCTCCGAGGTACCCGCAGGCGATGGCTATCGGGTCATTCCACGGCACGACCACCGCCGCCACGCCGTAGGGCTCGTGTACCATCATGTCCGAGGCCATGTAATCACCGTTGAGGCTCTTGCCCCGGTGCAAGGGACCGAGCTCCGCGTACTGCTCCAGCGTCCCTATCCCGGCCTCGACCCCTCCGAGAGCGTCGTCCAACGGCTTGCCGTTCTCCAGGGTCACCAGCCGGGCGATCTCCTCGGCATGCTCTCGCATCTTCCGCGCGGCGGCCTTTACGAGCCCGGCCCTCTCCTCCGCCGGTAGGCGCGACCAATCGCGTAACGCCCCGCGGGCGGCGACGACGGTGGCGGCGACGTCCTCCGGGGTTCCGGCGGGGATAAGCCCGACCTGCTCCCCCGTAGCCGGGTTCAAAACCTCTATCCCCTCGTCACCCGTCGAAGGGACCTTCGCGTTCCCGATCAAATGCGAAACAGTCTCCCTGGTCTGCATACTCCGAACTCCTTCCAAATGCTTGCGCCCGCGCGCAGAACTCTGGCCGCCCACCGACAATCTGACTACTGACAACTAATAGCTAACAACTCTTTATGGATACGACGTCTCCGTCATGGGGGTGACGACGAGCTCGTGGATCACGGAATCCAGAGGTTGGGAGATCATAAACAGTATGCTCCGCGCGACGGTCTCGGGG
>JAIVIG010000350.1 GCA_020200675.1 Actinomycetota bacterium | reverse complement strand
CTGCAAGGACGATCATCCGCGGAGAGGGAGAGGGGGAGCGCCTCTGGTTTGCCGGCGGAGGTGTGCACATCTGGAAGGCGACCGCCGAGGAGACCGACGGGGCGTTCCTCCTGGTGGAAGACCGGATGACGCAGGGCAAGACGACCCCGCTTCACAGCCACCCAAACCTGGACGAGACTCTGATCGTGCTCGAGGGAGAGATACTGGTCTACGCTGAGGGCAGAGAGCATCGGGTGGGGCCGCATGGTGTTGCGGTGGCTCCGCGCGGCGATGCGCATGCGTTCATGGTCACCTCAGAGAGCGCGCTAATTCTCTTCCTGCAGACGCCTGGAAGCGGCGAGGCCTTTTACAGGGAAGCAAGCGAACCGTCGACTGACGAGACCGACGCGGAGAGGCCACCGGACTTGGATCGCCTCCGGGCAGCTGCGGAGTGTCACCCCGACATCATACAGATCCTCGGTCCGCCCCCGTTCGAAGCGGCGAGGGAGGGTGCTGCTACTGCCGGGTCCTAGGGGGAATCGCTGAAAGCTATTGCATGGGGTGGGACACAACTACCTCCCACCCCTCCTATTACGGGTAGATGAGAGAGACGAAGCGAGCATGGGCAGAGAAGATAGCGGGCTAACTTTACAGGGGCTGGCCTGGAGGCGCTGGGAGCGCGAGAACGAGCGGATGCGCTCGGAAAGCGAGCGGATCCGCTGTATCCATAGCCCCACTCGCCGGAAGTGGCGTTCTCCCAACCGCGTTGCAGTACGGTTGCAGTAAAGAGCCCCCGGTCCGAAAACCAGGGGCTCCTCGTTTCCTGCCATATGCAGGACTTTTAGAGTGGGCGATGCTGGGTTCGAACCAGCGACCTCTGCCGTGTGAAGGCAGCGCTCTCCCGCTGAGCTAATCGCCCTGGAGCGAAGAATATATCACCCTCGGAAGTCCTTGTTAAGTTGCGCTGACCTTGGGGTGCGGGAGAGGTGTTCGGGGCCTGTCGGGAGCACCACCGTGGCGGTAACGGTGTGGATCGGGAAGGGCGTCGGCGGGGGTTGGTATAATGCCCGCCCTGAAGAGGCTCACGGGGACGGAAGGAGTAAGATGGCCGAGGGTGGTGCGATCGGCGTTGGGGAGTTGGAGGGGGTGCTCGAGAACCTGCGGGCGCTCTCCGGGGAGGTTACGACGGCGGCGGTGCTCTCCGGGGACGGGGAGCTCAGGGGTTCGACGCTGCCGCCTGGGGTGGACCGGGAGCGGCACGCCGCCATGCTCGCGGCCCTGGCAGGCATCGCGCGTAGGATCTCGCGGGAGAACGGCGGGAGCGGGTTCACGCAGGTCAGGATCGGGGAAGAGGGGGGATACGTACTCCTCGTCGGTCTCGAAGGCGGCGGGACGATCGCCGCGACGACCGGACCCGACGCCCGGGTCGGCCTCGTCCTCTACGACATGCGCAACGTCCGCGCGGAGATCGAACGGAGGCTAGGTTCTGGCGACGGTGACCACGGGGACGACGCCTCCGAGGTCGGCGGCCCCGGGGAGAGGAAGCAGTAGATGAAGAAGCTTCTGGTACGCCTGGCCCTCCTGGGCGCCGTGGCAGGCGCCGTTTACGCCCTGCGCAACTACCTGCAAGACTCTACGGGAGCTAAACAAGGCGACGTGCAGATACTCCTCGACACCGGGGCGACCGTCGAGCCCGACTCCGACGAAGCCCAGGAGTTCGTCGACGTGGCCCGTAATATCTTGGAGATAAGCGGCCGGGCGACCGGGCAGGCTAGCGCCGGCTAGACCAGCGCCAGCTCGGGCGAGAGGTTCCTGGCCTCGAGGATGCGTCCGATGGCGAGACCTATCTGGGAGTTGGGGGTGGATGCTCCGGCGGTTAGGCCGACCCGCACCGGCCCATCGGGGAGCCAACCTTCCTCCTCGACCTCCTCGCGCGGATCGAGGGGAGTGCCAGGGGGCTTGTGCCGGATCACGGCCCCGTCTATGCAGTCTCCGCTGGCTACGTGATAGCTCCTCGGGACACGCTCCCTGGCGATGATCGCCAGGTTGTTCGTGTTCGAGGAGTTGTAGCCGCCGACGATGACGACGACGTCCAGGGGATGCTCCAGGAGCTCGAAGAGCGCGTCCTGCCTGTCCTGCGTCGCCGAGCAGATGGTGTCGAAGAGCTGGAAGTGCTCCGCCAGGTTCTCTTCCCCGTAACGCTCGACCATCGCCTTCCTCAGCTCCTCGCCGACGGCCATCGTCTCGCTCATGAGCATCGTGGTCTGGTTGGCGACGCCGACCCTCCGGAGATCCTCTTCCGGGTCGAAGCCGGGGGACATGCCGTGGCTGAGCTTCTCCTTTAGCTCCCCGGCGTCCATACTCCCCAGGATGAAGTCCACGACGTAGCCGGTCTCCTTCAGGTTGCGCACGATCAGGTACTTGCCGTTGCCGCCGTCCTTGAGGGTCTGGGAGGCGGTGGCCTTCGTCTCCTCGTGGTAGTACTTACCGTGGATGATGCTCGTGAAGCCCTCTTTTGCGTAGCGGGTGACGCGCTTCCACACCGAGAGGACCGACCCGCAGGTGGTGTCCACGACGATGCACTCCCTTGTCCTGAGCTTGTTCACCCAATCCACGGGCGCGCCGAAGGCGGGGAGGAGGACGACGTCCTCGGGGCCTAAAGTGTCGAAGAGCTCGTCCGGGCGGCCGTTGAAGCCCTCGGAGAGGAACTGTATGTCCATCTCGCGCAGGCGGGCGTTCATCGAGGGGTTGTGGATCATGTCCCCCGTGATGTAGATGCGCTTGTCGGGGAACTTCTCTCGGGTCTGGAAGGCGTAGTCCACGGCCCTGTCCACCCCGTAGCAGAACCCGAACTCATCGGCGAGCCTTATGGTGAGATTGTCCGCCGAGAAGACGTTGCCGTTCTCGCGTAGCCTGTCCACGACCTCCGAGCGGTAGTCGCGGTTGAGGAGATGCTGGATGTTCTCCCGCATCTTGAAACCTTTGCGGTAATACTTTTGGCCTTCCACGGTCACCCCTCGTCGCTACAGAGTAAAGGTTTTCCGACTCACAGAGGAGTCTAACGCATCTCGTCCCGCGCGTCGGTCTTCGCGGGCCGTGTGTTATACGATGATTGGTGTAAAATCTGCGCCTATGGCTTCCACGGTCATGCTCGCAGACGACGATCCCGTTCTCCTCGAAGAGGCAGCCGAAGCCCTGCGCGGCGCCGGCTTCAAAGTGGTTGAGGCCGGCGACGGTCAGGAGGCTTTGCAAGAGGCCCTCAGCCGGAGGGTCGACCTGATCGTCATGGACGCCTCGATGCCCGAGGTGAACGGCCTCGAAGCCTGCCACTGTCTGAAGGCGATGCCGAAGACCCAGAAAATACCCGTGGTCCTCACGGTTGGCAAGCGAGACCCGGAGGCCCGCATGCTGGGCGAGAGGACGCACGGCTCCGTGCGCATCCTGCGCAAGCCGTTCCTCCCCGACGAGCTGGTCTCCCTGGCCAGGCAACTCGTCAAGCGCAAGAAGTCCCTGCTGTAGCCGTCGTTCGAGACGGAGCGCCTACGTCGCCCGGCTTACCGCGCTTCTGTAAACTCCCTATCGGAGGGAGTCGAAGTTGGCCGGGTTAAGCGAGAGGCAGTGGGTGCCCTTCGACTGCATCGCTTCGTCAAAAACCCCCGTGCTTGAGGTGCTTTCCCAGAAAGCCCAGTACCCTCGTCCACGAGTCGGCGTTAGCGAACTCGTTGGCTTCCGGAGTTCCGCCTACCTCGTAACGGCTCGACCAGGATGGCGGCGGCTCGGAGTTTGGCAGCGTGATCATGTGCCCCGCTCCCTCGTAGCGCAGGTGCTCGTAGGGAAAGGGATGGTTGTGGGCCTTCAGGCGTTCGATCGCCATCTCCGAGAGGCGCGTCGAGGGCCACATCTGGTCGTCTGTGCCGGAGATCAATAGCAAAGGGCCGTTTATCTTCTCCACCGCTATCTCCGCGGCGGCGACGGCCGTCTCGTCTTCGAGGGCGCGCTCGTAGAAGACGCGCCCGATGATCGGGTGCCGGCCGAAGTAAAACCCTACCA
This sequence comes from Actinomycetota bacterium, assembly GCA_020200675.1. Lineage (GTDB taxonomy): Bacteria > Actinomycetota > Rubrobacteria > Rubrobacterales > Rubrobacteraceae > Rubrobacter_F. Next base: position 3,740 of record JAIVIG010000350.1, on the reverse strand, counting down.
TCCGAACCATCTCGGCGGGAAGGGGGGGCGCGAACCTGGCGAACGGAATGGGCTCTCCCCCCAAAGACCAGGGGGACCTGGGTCCTCCGTAATAAGCCTCACGGTCGAAGGTGATCCCCTGCCAGACCACCGCGCTCGGCGCGTACCCTACCACCGCCTTGACGTCTTCCGGGTAGGTCGCCCCGAGCAAGAGAGCCAGTTCGCCGCCCTTCGAGTTGCCCACGACGGCTATGCGGTCCGCATCGACCTCAGGCCGGGACTTCAACCACTCGATGGCCCTCTCGAAATATTCCAGGGGGATCTCTACCAGCTCGCGGGGCAGTCCTTCGACCCCGAAGTAAGCGAGCGCCAGCGCCGCGAAGCCCTTCGAAGCAAGCGCCGCAGCGCCGCCTTCTCTAATGCCGCCTCCCACCCCGCCGAGGGCTATCACCGGCGGGTGCGGACCGGGCGCGGAAGGGCAGAACAGCGTGCCGACCAAACCTTCTTCGTCCGCCAGTCTGTATTTCCACGTCTCTGGCATTAGGGCATGCTATCAGGATAAGTATCGCGATATTAGCCGTCGTACTCCCAAATGTTTCGTGTCCCCGAGCTTCCGGGATCAAGCCCAGAAAGTTCAGAGGAGCCAGGCGCGGAAGAAGCACGCCTCGCCTCGGCCGGACGGTCGTGGGGTATGAGGCGGAGCGGGAGCGTTGCCTGCCACGCTCGTAGTGTGTCTCCTCCGGAGGCCGCCGCGATGCTAAGATCGGTGTTTTGGCGGTCCTGGATTACAGAAGGCAGGTTTCCAAGGCTTGGGATTGAGCAAGCGTCGCAAGACGCTCATCACGCTCGCGACGCTCATCGGGACGTTTCTGGCAGCGCTCGACTCGACCGTGGTCGGGACGGCGATGCCGACGGTGATCGGGGAGCTCGGTGGGCTCTCGCTCTACCCGTGGGTCTTCGCCTCGTACCTCCTCGCCGCGACCGTAACCGGTCCCATCTTCGGCAAGCTCTCGGACACCTACGACCGCAAGCCCGTCTACTTGGCCGGGATCTTCCTCTTCCTCGCGGGCAGCCTGCTGGCCGGGACCTCTCAAACGATGATGGGACTCATAGCTTTCCGCACGCTGCAGGGCCTCGGGGCAGGGGCGGTTCAGCCGACCGCGATAACCATCGTCGGCGACATCTTCGAGCTCGAGACCCGGGCCCGCGTCCAGGGGCTTTTCGGGGCGGTGTGGGGGATCTCCGCCGTGCTCGGCCCGGCCGCCGGCGGTCTCATCACAGACTACATCTCCTGGCGATGGGTCTTCTACGTGAACCTCCCATTCGGCGTCGAGACCCGGGTCGAGAATCCCGTGGTACCCCTGGGCCTCTTCAGGGATCGCATCTTCGCGGTGGCCGTGTTCGGGAACCTCGCGCTCGGCGGCGTGCTCTTCGGCGTCTCGGTCTACGTGCCCCTCTTCGTACAGGGGTCGCTCTTGGGGACGGCGTTGACGGCCGGGGCGGTGGTGGCGCCGGTCTCTATAGGCTGGCCGGTCGCGTCCTTTATCGGGGGACGGATGCTCCTCGTTACCGGCTACCGCGCGACGCTCCTTCTGGGCTCCGCGCTCATCGCCGTGGGCGGCGGGCTCTGCGTCCCGATGGGCGAGGGAACGCCCCTGTGGTACGTCGTCGCCGCGGTCTTCATTATCGGGCTGGGCCTGGGGTTCACCAGCACGAGCTACCTGGTCAGCGTCCAGAACGCCGTACCCTGGAACCGGCGCGGGAGCGCGACCTCCTCCATCGTCTTCTTTCGGACCGTCGGAGGCTCGGTCGCGGTCGCCGTTATGGGCGCCCTCCTGAACGTTTCTCTGGGCACCCGCTACGAGGCCGCCGTCGAGCGGGCCTCCGGGGGCGACCCAGACCTCGCCGACTTGCTCGCCGATCCGAACTCTCTCCTGCAGCCCGTCCTACGCGATCAGATCCCCGCCGGCTCCTACGCCGAGCTCGCCGGCTCTCTCGCGGCGGCGCTCTCCCCGACTTTCTGGGCGATCCTCGCCCTCGGCGTTCTGGCCCTGGTCGCGGCGGCTTTCTTCCCCGGCGGCCACGCCAAGGATCTCGTCAACAGGGAGGAGAAATCATGAGCGATCCCACCCGCGAGCTGTCCCTCGACGAGCTCCCGCGCCCGCCCCTCTACCGTCTCGTGGACGAGGAGGGACGGGACGTCTTCCAGGAGGCCGAAGTCGGCGGCGAGCCCGCGACCGTCGGTGTCCTCTTCACCGACCCGCAGCTCGCCCGCGAGTTCGCCGCCGGGGCTTCGGAGCACGGGATGGAGGCCCTGTCGGGGCTCGAACCGCGGGAGCTCGGGGACTGGGGGGCGGTGGAGGTCTTCGCGTCCGCCGGGGAGGACTACGTGCTCGTGATCTCGCACGGAGGGACCGGGCTCTTCCATGCCGGGGACGTGGCGCTTAAGATCGCCGAGATAGCCGGGGAGATCCCGCTTCCGCTCTACCTCATAAGCGACGAGAGGGGGGAGGCGCCCCTGATCTCCGTCGAGACCGACGAGGGCGAGGTGCGCGTAGCTGCCCTCTTCAGCACGCCCGAAAAGGCCCGCGCCTTCAAAGAGAGAGCCATTCACCTGGACCTCCCCGATAGCCTCGGTACCATAGACGACGCTGACGGCCTCAGACGACACGCCCTCGTGGCGCAGCAGGCCGGGGCGGATTACGCCGTCATAGACCCCGAGTCCGGCATCACGGAGGCGATACCCGTGGAGGAGTTGATCCGTTGAGAGTGATAACCCCGATTCTTGGCTTGGACGTAGACAGCACCATTTGGAATCCGACCGCCTGGATCTGCGAGGCCGTCCGCGACGTAACCGGCGGGGAGTTGGACCTGGAAGCTTGCACCACGTGGACCCACGTCCTCGACGCCTACGGCGAAGAGGCGGCGACGGAGATTTACACGCGCGTCCTCTCGCCTGAACGCGTCCGCGAACGCGATCCCTACCCCGGCTCGGTGGAGGTGCTGCGAGATCTGCAGGGGCAGGGAATTAGAATTCACTTCATCACCCACAACTGGGACCCGGAGGCCATGACCCCGCACCTGGAGCCCTGGCTCAGAGAGCACTTTGGACCGGACGTCGGCCTGACCGTTACCGTCGAGGACAAGCTCGGCATCCTGGACTCTTTGGGCGCCTTCGGTATGGTTGATGACCGCCCTGATACCATCGCCCGTGTCGCCGACGCGGGGCTGTGGGCCGCGACGATGATACAACCCTGGAACCGCGAGCTCGTCGCCGAGAGAGCGGACGTCTACGGCTTCGAGAGCTGGCACGAGGTACCGAGACTCCTGCCACCCTTGCCCAACGGCGCGAGCGGCGCTTGAATGGAAGACTCTCGCGGAACAGGAGGTAGGCAGGTGACGTCTTCGAACCCCATACTTCGCCGGCTCTTCCTTCTCGGCACGCCGCTTGTCCTGGCCGTGCTGATGCTCTTTCATCCATCGCCGTACGAAGATCTGACGGGCGAGCTGGTGCCCATCGCGGACTGGTGGCTGACAATACACACGCTCCAGTTCGTACTCTTCGCGTTCATGGGCGCGTCGGTCTGGTTACTCACCGACGGTCTACAGGGGGTCTTCGTGGTCGTCAGCAGGGCGGCCGCGGTTGTCTTCGCGATCTTCTACGACATCGGGGACGCCGTGGCCGGCATAAGCACCGGTATCCTCGCTCGCAATGCAGCCGAGCTCTCCGGCGGGGAGCAGGCCGCGCTCGTCCGGGCGAT
>JAIVIG010000349.1 GCA_020200675.1 Actinomycetota bacterium | reverse complement strand
GTTGAGGACCGTGGGCGAGCTCGTGCAGGAGGCTTTCCGGATCGGGATGTACCGCATGGAGCGGGTCGTTCGCGAGCGGATGACCACGCAGGACGCGGATACCATAACGCCGCAAAGCGTCGTCAACACCAAGCCTGTTGCCAGTGCGATCAAGGAGTTCTTCGGCTCCTCGCAGCTCTCGCAGTTTATGGATCAGACGAACACCCTGAGCGGTCTGTCGCACCGCCGGCGCTTGAACGCGATGGGTGCGGGCGGATTGTCGCGCGAGCGGGCCCCAATAGAGGTGCGCGACGTGCACCCGACGCACTATGGGAGGATGTGTCCTATCGAGACGCCAGAGGGTCCGAACATCGGGCTTATCGGGCAACTCTCGACCTACGCGATAGTGGACGATTACGGCTTCTTGCAGACGCCGTATCGCAAGGTCGTGGACGGGGTTGTTACGGACGAGATCGAGTACCTCTCCGCTGATGAGGAGGAGGAGTTCACGATCGCCCAGGCCAACACGCCCGTCGAGGAGGGGACCGGCAGAATCCTCGACTCCGAGCAGATCCTGGCCCGGAGGCGCGGTGGTGACGTCGCGACCGTCACCCCCGAAGAGATCGACTACGTGGACGTTGCGCCGTTGCAGACCGTCAGCGTCGGGACGGCTCTTATACCGTTCCTCGAGCACGACGACGCCAACCGGGCGCTCATGGGCGCCAACATGCAGCGGCAGGCCGTGCCGTTGCTGCGCAGCGAGGCCCCGTACGTCGGCACCGGGATGGAGTTCCGGGCGGCGGCGGACACGGGGGACGTGCTCGTAGCACGCAACGCCGGCACCATCGAGCGGGTCGTATCCGAGAAGATCACGGTTCGCAGGGAGGACGGCGAGACCGACGAGTATCGCCTGCGCAAGTTCGCTCGCTCCAACCAGGGCACGTGCGTCAACCAGCGGCCACTTGTCAAGGAGGGCGAGGACATCCAGGCCGGAACCATCCTGGCCGACGGTTCTTCGACCGACCAGGGCGAGCTGGCCCTGGGCAAGAACCTGCTCGTGGCGTTCATGCCGTGGGAGGGGTTCAACTTCGAGGATGCGATCATCATCTCCGAGCGCGTAGTCAAGGACGACGTTCTCACCTCGATCCACATCGAGGAGTACGAGGTCCAGGCCCGCGACACCAAGCTCGGTCCCGAGGAGATAACGAGGGATATTCCCAACGCCTCGGACGACGTGCTGATGAACCTCGACTCCGACGGAATTATCAGGATAGGCGCCGAAGTTACTTCTGGCGACGTTCTGGTCGGCAAGGTAACGCCCAAGGGCGAGTCCGAGCCGACGCCGGAGGAGAAGCTTCTCCGCGCGATCTTCGGGGAGAAGGCGCGCGAGGTGAAGGACTCTTCCTTGAAGGTCCCGCACGGCGAGGGCGGCGTCGTCATCGACGTCAAGCGCTTCTCCCGCGAGGGGGGCGACGAGCTCCAGCCGGGCGTCAACGAGATGGTGCGGGTCTTCGTCGCCAAAAAGCGTAAGATCGCCGAGGGCGACAAGCTCGCAGGGCGTCACGGAAACAAGGGCGTTATCTCCAAGATCGTGCCCGAAGAGGACATGCCGTTCATGGAGGACGGGCGTCCGGTGGACGTGATCCTGTCTCCCCTGGGCGTCCCAAGCCGGATGAACATCGGCCAGATCCTGGAGACCCACCTCGGGTGGGCCGCGAGCCAGGGCCTCGGGGAGAACGGTGGCGAGCCGACCTTCGTCTCGACCCCCGTCTTCTCGGGCGCCGAGGTAGAGGACGTCAACGGGGCCATCGAGGCCGTCCGCGGGAACGGCAGCGCCGACATCGGCATGGGCCGCGGCGGGAAGGTGACGCTCTACGACGGGCGGACCGGCGAGCCGTTCGACGGCAGGATCACCATCGGCTACATGTACATACTGAAGCTTCTGCACCTGGTGGACGACAAGATCCACGCGCGGAGCACCGGCCCGTACTCGCTCGTGACGCAGCAGCCCTTGGGCGGTAAGGCCCAGTTTGGCGGTCAGCGCTTTGGCGAGATGGAGGTGTGGGCGCTCGAAGCTTACGGCGCCGCGCATACCTTGCAGGAGTTGCTCACCATAAAGAGCGACGACCGGGTCGGGCGCGTAAAGAGCTACGAGTCGATCGTTAAGGGGGAGAACATCCCCGAGCCCGGGGTGCCGGCGAGCTTCAAGGTCTTGCTCAAGGAGATGCAGTCGCTTGGGCTCTCGGTCAAGCCGGTCTACAACGCCGAGGCCGCGGCCGAGGATCAGGACAGGCGAGACTGGGACGAGGCTGCGCGTGCTCTGGGGATCAACCTGAGCCGCGAGGAGCCGACCGGGAACCTCGACGACGCGCCCGATACGTTTGCGAGCTAACGCGAGGCGACGCGGGCCGGCGGTTTTTGTGCCGGCCTGCGCGGGAGACTGGGGCCAAAGGACGAATCGAGAGAGGAACCATAGAGCGTGCAGGGTTTAGAGCGCGACATAGACATCAATAAGTTGGAGAAGATCTCTATCGGCCTAGTCTCGGCCGAGGAGATCCGGGAGTGGTCCCGCGGCGAGGTTACGAAGCCGGAGACCATCAACTACCGTACCCTCCGCCCGGAGAAGGACGGCCTGTTCTGCGAGCGTATCTTCGGTCCTTCGAAGGACTGGGAGTGCTACTGCGGCAAGTACAAGAGGATCCGTTTCAAGGGCATCATCTGCGAGCGGTGCGGCGTCGAGGTGACGCGCGCTCGCGTGCGGCGCGACCGGATGGGCCACATAGAGCTGGCCGCTCCTATAGCGCACGTGTGGTTCGTCAAGGGCGTGCCGAGCCGGATGGGGTACCTTCTGGACATCAGCCCGAAGGACCTCGACCGGGTGCTGTACTTCGCTTCTTCCATCGTCACCTGGGTCGACCGGGAGGAGCGAGCGAACGACATAAACGTCCTGCGTAACCAGGTCGAGGAGGAGATCCGCCAGCTCGAAGAGGAGCGGGACGAGGAGGTTATGCAGACCCAGGCGCTTCGCACCAAGCGCGAGAGCGTCATAAAGGGCGAGAGCAGCCCGGACGAGTTCACCGAGGAGTACGCCGACATCCCCGAGGAGGACCGTGAGGCGGCGATCCAGAGGGTGTACAAGGAGGCCGAGGAGACCGTCGCGGACATCCAGCGCTCGGTCAACGAGCAGGTAGAACTCGTCCGGCGGGCGTGGGAGGAGTTCCAGACGCTCGAGCCGCGCCAGATCGTGGACGACGAGGAGCTCTTCCGGGAGATGAAGGACCGCTTCGGGGACGAGTACGGCTACGGCGTGTACTTCCGCGGCGGCATGGGCGCCGAGGCCGTTCGCGACCTCATAAGCCAGGTCGACCTCGAAGCCGAGGCCCAGGACCTCCGGGACATGGTCGAAGAGTCCAAGGGCCAGAAGCGCCAGAAGGCCATAAAGCGCCTCAAGGTCGTGGACGCCTTCCGCACGAGCGGCAACAGGCCGGAGTGGATGGTCATGGACGCCGTTCCGGTCTTGCCGCCGGATCTGCGCCCGATGGTTCAGCTCGACGGCGGACGCTTCGCCACGAGCGACCTGAACGACCTGTACCGCAGGGTCATCAACCGGAACAACCGTCTGCGCCTGGACGCCCTCTTCGACAACGGTCGGAGGGGTAGGGCGGTCACCGGCGCCGGCAACCGGGCGCTCAAATCCCTCTCGGACATGCTCAAGGGCAAGCAGGGTAGGTTCCGGCAGAACCTGCTCGGTAAGCGCGTGGACTACTCCGGCCGTTCGGTGATCGTGGTCGGTCCCGGCTTGCAGATGCACCAGTGCGGTCTGCCGCGTCTCATGGCAGTCGAGCTCTTCAAGCCGTTCGTGATGAAGGTGCTCGTCGACCGGGCGCTCGCGCCGAACATCCGGAGCGCCAAGCAGATGGTGGAGAGGCTCAGGCCCGAGGTGTGGGACGTCCTCGAGGACGTCATCAAGGAGCATCCGGTGCTCCTGAACCGCGCCCCGACGCTCCACCGTTTGGGCATCCAGGCGTTCGAGCCGGTCCTGGTCGAAGGGAAGGCCATACAGGTACACCCGTTGGTGTGCTCGGCGTTCAACGCGGACTTCGACGGCGACCAGATGGCGGTACACGTGCCGCTCTCTCCCGAGGCGCAGGCCGAGGCTCGCGTCTTGATGCTCTCGACGCAGAACATACTCTTGCCTGCGAACGGGTTCCCGATCGCGGTTCCCTCGCAGGACATGGTTCTCGGGCTCTACTACGTGACCTACGCCGGTGACGATTTCGAGGAGCAGGGCGTCAAGGCGTTCATCTCCTCCTACGACGAGGCGGAGGCCGCGTACAAGGAGGGCTCGCTCAAGATCCACGACAAAATCCTGCTGCGCCGCGACGGTGGTAGGGTCGAGACGACGCTCGGTCGGGCGATTTTCAACGAGAACGTGGAAGGGACGCTCCGCGAGTACCTCGGGGCAGCCTACGATCCGGCCGACTACAACTTCGTCAACCACACGTTGAAGAAGGGTGAGGTCAAGGCTCTCGTCACCGAGTACGTGAACCGCTACCCCACCGAACTCGTCAGCCAGCTTCTGGACACCCTCAAGAGGGTCGGGTTCCACACGGCCACGCGGGCCGGCGTCTCCATCGGCAAGAACGACATCGTGGTGCCCGAGCAAAAGGAGGAGATCCTCGGCCGTTACGACAATTTGGTCAACGAGGTCGAGGAGCAGTGGGATTCGGGCTTCATCTCCGACGAGGAGCGCCTCGAGCGGGTCATCAGCATGTGGACCCAGGCCAGGAACGAGGTCGAGCAGGCGATGAAGGACAACCTCTACCGCCTGAACCCGATCTACATGATGGCCAACTCCGGCGCCAGGGGTAACTACTCCCAGATCACGCAGCTCGCCGGTATGCGCGGCCTTATGACGAACACTAAGGGCGAGATCATCGACGAGCCCGTGAAGAGCAGCTTTATGGAGGGACTCTCGGTGCTCGAGTACTTCACCTCGACGCACGGCGCCCGAAAGGGCCAGGCCGACACGGCCCTGCGTACCGCTGACTCGGGCTACCTCACCCGCCGCCTCGTGGACGTCTCCCAGGACGTCGTGATCCACGACGCCGATTGCGGCACCGAGGGCTATGTCGAGATCCCGCTGTACCTCCAGGGCGGCCGGGGCGACCCGAACGACTCCATCGCGGCCCGCTACCTGGCCCGCGACCTCGTGGACGCGGAGACGGGCGAGGTCATCGCCGAGGCCGGTACGGACATAACGCCGGGCCTCTTCGCCTCGTGGCGCGACCAGCTCCCTCGGGAGACCCTGGTCCCGGTGCGCACGCCGTCCAAGTGCGAGAGTCCGCAGGGCGTGTGCCAGGCGTGCTACGGCCGGGCGCTCTCGACCTACCGTCCGGTGGACGTCGGCGAGGCTGTTGGCATCATCGCGGCCCAGAGCATCGGCGAGCCGGGGACGCAGCTTACGATGCGTACCTTCCACACCGGTGGTATCGCCGGCGAGGACATCACGGCCGGTCTGCCGAGGGTCGTCGAGCTCTTCGAGGCGCGGCACCCCAAGGCCGAGGCTACCCTCGCGGACATCGACGGCTACGTGAGCCTCGAGGAGATAGAGAGCGACCGCCTCATAAAGGTCGCCATCACCTCTCCCGACGGCACGGAGAGCCGGGAGTACAGGGTCGAGCGCCAGCTCCTCAGGCCGGAGTTCGTCGAGGGGGCCGAGGTCCGGGCGAACACCCCGATCACGGAAGGCTCCGTCTACCCGCACCAGATCCTGGAGAACGACCTGCGCTACAGCCGCGGCACCACCCAGACCGAGCGTTACCTGGTCGACGAGGTGCAGAAGGTCTACCGGGCGCAGGGCGTGGACATCCACGACAAGCACATCGAGGTGATCGTACGCCAGATGCTTCGTAAGGTCGTGGTGGACGATCCCGGCGACACGAATCTCCTGCCCGAGCAGGTCGCCGACCGCTTCACGGTGCTATCCGAGAACGAGCGCGTCGAGGAGGAGGGCGGTACCCCCGCCACCTTCCATACGGTCCTCATGGGTATCACCAAGGCCTCGCTCGCCACGGACAGCTTCCTCTCCGCCGCCTCCTTCCAAGAGACCGCCCGCGTCCTTACCGACGCCGCCATCGAGGGCAAGGTGGACAGCCTCGCCGGTCTGAAGGAGAACGTAATTATCGGGAAACTCATCCCGGCGGCCACGGGCATGCCGCGCTACCGGCAGCTCACGGTTATGGTCGAAGGGTATGGTGCGCAGGACGTCGAAGACCTTGACATAGCGGCTTCGTGAGCCTAAAATAGCGCGTCGCGGTTACGAGCGGTTACGACTGCTCGCGGGGGATCTTCCCCGGGCCGCGGCGCGTAACTTTTTGTTGTAGGACTTTTATCCCGGATGAAGGAAAGGAAGGCGCAGGCGTGCCGACTACGAATCAACTCGTGCGCGAAGAGCGCAAGTTAAAGAAAGAGAAGACGGCGACGCCGGCGTTGCAGGGGTCGCCGCAGCGGCGCGGTGTGTGCACCCGCGTCTCGACTACCACCCCGAAGAAGCCGAACTCGGCGCTACGTAAGATCGCCAGGGTTAAACTCACCAACCAGATGGAGGTCACGGCTTACGTGCCGGGCGAGGGGCACAACCTGCAGGAGCACTCTGTCGTGCTCGTACGTGGCGGCCGGGTGAAGGATCTGCCGGGCGTGCGCTACAAGGTCGTGCGCGGGGCGCTGGATACCCTCGGGGTCTCCAACCGCAAGCAGGGCCGTTCCAAGTACGGGACCAAGAAGTAGGGGAGGGATAGGAGATGCCCAGGCGAGCTGCGCCGCCGAAGAGAAGGATACCGGCCGATCCCGTGTACGGGAGCGTGCTGGTACAGCAGTTGATCAACAAGATCATGCTCGACGGTAAGAAGAGCACGGCGGAGAAGATCGTCTACGACGCCCTCTCCTTTATCGAGGAGCGGACCGGCACGAGCCCGGTTACGGTCCTCAACAACGCTTTGGACAACATCCGGCCGCGCATCGAGGTGAAGAGCCGCCGCGTGGGTGGCGCGACCTACCAGGTGCCGGTCGAGGTAATCCCGCGTCGGGCAAACACGCTGGCCCTCAGGTGGATGGTCGGCTACGCTCGGGCGCGGCGGGAGAAGACGATGGGCCGGAGGCTGGCCGGCGAGATCCTGGACGCAAAGGACAACGTTGGGACGAGCGTCAAGCGGCGGGAGGACACCCACCGCATGGCCGAAGCAAACCGAGCGTTCGCACATTACAGGTGGTGATAAGGAAAAATGGCTGTTTCCGTAGCTAGAAAAACCCCGCTACGGCGGGTACGAAATATCGGGATCATGGCGCACATCGACGCCGGAAAGACCACCACGACCGAGCGGATCTTGCTCTACACGGGCCTGACCCACAGGCTGGGGGAGGTCCACGACGGGAACGCCGTGATGGACTGGATGGCCCAGGAGCGCGAGCGCGGCATCACCATAACGAGCGCCGCCACAACCGTGTTCTGGGGTGGCACCGGCACCTCCAAGAACGGCAAGGCCGGCCGCCAGGAGGGCCTCCACACCCGGATCCCGGACCAGTATCGCATTAATATTATAGACACGCCCGGACACGTGGACTTCACCGTCGAGGTGGAGCGGAGCTTGCGCGTGCTCGATGGCGCGATCGCCCTTTTCGACTCCGTGGCCGGGGTCGAGCCGCAGTCGGAGACGGTGTGGCGGCAGGCGGACAAGTACAGCGTGCCGCGGATAGCGTTCGTCAACAAGATGGACCGCATCGGGGCCGACTTCTATAAGGCCGTGGATACCATGGCGGACCGGCTCGGGGCGAACGCCGTGCCGGTGCAGTTGCCGATCGGGGCGGAGTCCGAGTTCCGTGGGATCGTGGACCTCGTCGAGATGAAGGCGATCATGTACCTGGACGATCTCGGGGCCGAGTGGGAAGAGACGGAGATCCCCGAGGAGCTTCGGGCGCGGGCCGAGGAGTATCGCGAGAAGCTCATGGACGCGGTCGCCGACCAGGACGAGGAGCTCATGATGCTCTACCTGGAGGGCGAGGAGATCGACCCGGACCAGATCCGGGCGGCTATCCGCAAGGCGACGCTGGACACTCGGATGACCCCGGTCTTTTGCGGTTCGGCGTTCAAGAACAAGGGCGTTCAGCCGTTGCTCGACGGCGTGGTGGACTACCTGCCGAGCCCGCTCGACAGGCCGCCGGTCGTCGGCATGACGCCGGATGGCGAGGAGATCCAGCTAGAGGCCGACGAGGACGGCCCGCTGGCCGCGCTTGCCTTCAAGGTGCAGGCCGACCCGCACGTCGGGAAGCTGACGTACATGAGGGTGTACTCGGGCACGCTCAGGAGCGGCTCTTACGTGATGAACACGAGCAAGGGCCGGCGCGAACGCGTCGGTAGGCTCCTGCAGCTGCACGCGAACAGCCGAGAGCAGCGCGAAGAAGTCTACGCGGGCGAGCTGGTGGCGGCGATCGGTCTCTCCCAGACTGGGACCGGCGACACGCTGGTCGCTGCCGAAGGCGAGCCGGTCGTGCTCGAGCAAATGATCTTCCCGGAGCCTGTGATCGATCAAGCCATCGAGCCTAAGACCAAGGCCGACCAGGAGAAGCTGTCCGTCGCGCTCCAGCGCCTCGCGGAGGAGGACCCGACCTTCAGCGTGCGCAGCGACGAGGAGACGGGGCAGACGGTCATCGCCGGGATGGGCGAGCTGCACCTGGAGATCATCCTAGACAGGTTGCTGCGCGAGTTTCGGGTGGACGCGAACATCGGCAAGCCTCAGGTGGCGTACCGGGAGACGATCCGCAAGCGGGTCGAGAACATCGAGGGACGTTTCGTGCGGCAGACCGGCGGTCGCGGCCAGTACGGTCACGCGGTCATCAACGCCGAGCACAACGACGAGGGCGGCTACGAGTTCGACAACAAGATTGTCGGCGGCGTCATCCCGCGCGAGTACATCCCGAGCGTGGACAAGGGCATCCAGGGCGCTTTGGACAACGGCGTCGTGGCCGGGTTCCCGGTCGTGGATGTGAAGTTCGAGCTCATCGATGGGTCTTTCCACGACGTCGACTCGTCCGAGATGGCGTTCCAGATCGCCGGTAGCATGGCGGCCAAGGAGGCCCTCAAGCGGGCCAACCATGTCCAGAGGAAGGTTCGAGAGGAACAAGCCGCACCTGAACGTGGGCACCATCGGCCACGTAGACCACGGCAAAACCACCCTTACCGCCGCCATAACAGGCGTCTTGGCCAAGCGCGTCCCAGACGACCCCGCAAACAAGAGTGTAGCCTTCGAGCAGATAGACAACGCCCCCGAAGAGCGCCAGCGCGGCATAACCATAGCAACGTCGCACCAGGAGTACGCCACGGAGAATCGCCACTACGCCCACGTGGACTGCCCCGGACACGCCGACTACGTAAAGAACATGATCACCGGAGCGGCCCAGATGGACGGGGCGATCCTGGTGGTGAGTGCTGCGGACGGCCCCATGCCCCAGACTAGAGAGCACATCTTGTTGGCCCGCCAGGTTGGGGTTCCCTACATCGTGGTGTTCTTGAACAAGGCGGACATGGTGGACGACCCCGAGCTGTTGGAGCTAGTGGAGATGGAGGTCAGGGAGCTGCTCTCAGAGTACGACTTCCCCGGAGACGACGTGCCCGTGGTGATAGGGTCTGCTTTGCGCGCTTTGGAGGGGGACGAGGGGGAGTACGGCGAAGGGGCGATCGTGGAGCTGATGGAGGCAGTAGACACCTACGTGCCCGAGCCCGAGCGTGCAATAGACCGGCCGTTCTTGTTGGCCGTCGAAGACGTGTTCACGATCCAGGGCCGGGGGACGGTGGCCACGGGGAGGGTCGAAGCCGGGGAGATAGGGCTCAACACCGAGGTAGAGGTGGTGGGGATCAGGCCCACTAGAAAGACGGTGGTGACTGGGGTTGAGATGTTCAACAAGTCGATGGAGTCTGCCCAGGCGGGGGACAACATAGGGGCTCTTCTAAGGGGCGTGCGGCGGGACGACATAGAGCGCGGACAGGTATTGGCCAGGCCGGGTTCGATCACCCCTCACACGAAGTTCAAGGCCGAGGTGTACGTGCTCAGTAAGGAAGAGGGAGGACGCCACACGCCGTTCTTCAGTAACTACAGGCCCCAGTTCTACTTTAGGACGACGGACGTGACGGGGGAGATTCGCCTCGAAGAAGGGGTGGAGATGGTGATGCCAGGGGACAACACGGTGATGAACGTGGAGCTTATAAGTCCAATAGCGATGGACGAGGGTTTGAACTTTGCGATACGGGAGGGTGGCAGGACGGTTGGCGCAGGCGTCGTCACCGA
>JAIVIG010000085.1 GCA_020200675.1 Actinomycetota bacterium | reverse complement strand
GCCTACCTCAGCGGACCGGGGCGCCGCTGAGGGGCTAGCCCTTTGAGTGTCCCCTCCAGAGCCCCGGGCCAGGACCAAGAGGGTAAGACCACTAAGATGACACCGGTTACCGGGTCGTGGACTACCCGGACCGATGGGCGTCGCTTACTTAAGCAGCGACCGCCAGATCATTCACGTCGTTGCCGTGTATGTTTAGCTGCCGGCGTTTTACGAGTCTCCAGCAAACTCGGCTCGTCTCACTGGACGCTGTCCGCTCACGTCGAAGCCGGAACGCCCCCGTGTACGAGACGTATTATACCACCCGCGTAAGCGGCATCAAAGCTCGCGCTAGCTTCGGAGGCGCTCCTTCATGGCCCGTTCGATCTCGCGCTGGGCGGTCTTTTTGGCGATCTCGCGCCGCTTGTCGTACTGCTTTTTGCGGCTGGCGACGCCAACCTCGAGCTTTATGTTGCCGTTCTTTTCGTAGAGCCTCAGGGGGATGAGCGTCTTGCCGTCCTCCTGGGACTTGCCCGCGAGACGCGCTATCTCCCTCCCGTGCAGCAGCAGCTTCCGCTCGCGGGTAGGGAGTTGCTCACCTTGTCTGGCATTCTCGTATGGGGAGACGTGGGCACCGAGGAGGAAGGCTTCGCCGTCCCTTATTCGTGCGTAGCTCTCCGTGAGGTTCGCCCGGCCTTCCCGGATGGACTTGACCTCGGGACCGGTCAGCTGAATGCCGGCCTCGTAGGTCTCCTCTATGTTGAAGTCGTGCCGTGCCTTCCTGTTCTGCGCGAAGACCCTGCCTGTACTACCGTTCGTACTCACAATCGTTTCACCAATCTCAACTCTGCCCGCTGCATCAGCGGCAATACGTCCATAAGCTCGACGAGCACCCGATCCCCGACCCGGTAGGAGGAGCCGATGGCGGCGTTCGAGAGGACGACCCCGTTCGGCTCCAGCTCCCACCAGCCGGGGAGCTTGCTGACGTGTACCAGGCCTGTCGCTCCAGTCTCCAGCTCGACGAAGAGCCCGAAGGCAGCGGTGCTCACTACCATGCCCTCCAGGTTCTCGCCGACGCGGTCCCGCATCAACCACATCAAGGTGTACTGGTCGGCGGTGCGCTCGCAAACCGTGCTCCGCCACTCGCGCTCGGAGATGTGCCCGGCGACCTCGGTCACGTCGTCCGGCGGCTCGTCGCCCAGAAGGGCGCGATGGACGAGCACGTCGGCGTAGCGCCGGATCGGGGAGGTAAAGTGGGTGTAGTTCTCCAGCGCGAGCCCGTAGTGGCCCAAAGCCGCCGGCGAGTAGTACGCCCGCGGAATGGAGCGCAGGATCAGGTAGTTGACCGCGTCGGACTTCGCCTTCTGGGCGATGGTGCCGAGGTTCTCCGGCGTCGGCTCGACCTGCATACCCACGGCGCCGAGCCTCTCGGCGAGCCTCTCCATGTCCTCCTCGTCGGGCCTCTCGTGTACCCGGTACACCGCTCCGGGCTTCCCACGCAGCATCTTCGCCACTTCCTCGTTCGCGAGGACCATCAGCTCCTCTATCAGCTCACGCGCCGGTGTCGAACGGCGCACCCTGGACGACACGGGCATCCCCCGCTCGTCCATCTCGTACTCCGGCTCCCGCCCCCCGAGCTCTAGCTTGCCCCGCACCGCCGACCTCGTCCTCAGCTTCCGCGACAGCTCGTACGCCGCACTTACCAGCTCGGGCTGCTGGACCTCCCCCTCGTCGCGCAGAAACGCGTCCACGCCGTCGTAGGTCAGGCGCGCATCGCTAGCGGTGAGGCTGCGGTAGGCGCGGCTCTTCTTCACCTCACCGGACGGCGCGACCTCCATCTCCACTGTGACCGTCGCCTTCTCCTCGCCCGGCCTCAGCGAGCACACGTCCTCGGAGAGCCTTGCGGGGAGCATCGGGGCGACGGTACCCGGCAGGTAGACCGAGTTGCCGCGCCTGCGCGCCTCCCTGTCGAGAGAACTCTCCGGCCACACGTAGTGGGTAACGTCCGCAATGTGGACCCAGGCGCGGTAGCCCCCGTCTCCGTTCTCCATACGCTCCACCGAGATGGCGTCGTCGATGGTAACGCTAGCGAGCTGCCGGAGATCCTCGCGTTCGCCCGGAGTTTTGCGGGCGGCCGAGGCGGCCTCTTCCTCGACTTTGTGGGAGAAGCCGCGCGAGGTGTTTACCGAGGCGAAGAGCGCCTCGTAGACGTTGCGCGGGTCGTCCGCGGGACCCAGGACCTTCATCACCTCGCCGCGCAGGGAGCGTCCCTTCTCGCGGACGCGGACGAGGACTATGTCTCCGGCGTCGGCGCCGCGCCTGAGCCTGCGGGCGACCAGGACCGGGCGCCGCTCCTCGACGAACAAGGGGTCCGCGACCGAGTACTTACCCCGGCGTACCAGTTGAGCCGGCAGGATCACGGCGCGAGAGAAGGTAAAAGCCTCGGGTCAAACACCCTTTGAGTCTACCACGGGCGCCGGTAGAACTTTCCGGATCTCCGGCGCTGCGAGCACCGGCTCTCCCGTTTCAGCGCGCCGTTTCAGCACACCGGCGAACTTCTTGTTCCTTTGCTCTCGGGAGGAGTTTATGGGGTGGGATCGGGCGGGATCTGCTCTTCTTGGGCCTGCTCGAACCTCTCCTCGACGTCTGTCTGCTGCGCCTCGCCCTCGACGAGCACGTCGCCGAAGGGTTGCGCGACCACGGCGTACCAGCCTTCCTCCGGGTTGTAACTCGTGACGAACAGGTACTTCTTGCCGGGCTGCAGCGGCGAATCGCCTTCGACGCGCACCTCGCGGCCTTCCTCCTCGTCGTACCCGCCGGTCTGGCTCACCGTGACCGTGCCCTCGGTGTCCCCCTTCACGTTCTTCAGCACCTCGACGGAGAACTGGGTTCGCGGCACGGCTCTCTCACCCGGACCGGAGAGCGGCGCCCCTTCGGAGCCGGCCTCCTCGACCACTTGACCTATGAAGACGTCGGTGGCGAAGCCGACCAACTCTCTCGGTTCCATGGCATCGAACGCGTAACGAACCTCCATATCGGAAGACCCCGCGTCGGACGGTTCTACCCGGGATGGCTGCTCTGCCGCCCTGGGCCACAGGGAGTAGTAATCGGACCTGTCGTGCGCCTGGGGCGTGTTGGGGGATGACTGGCAAGAGCTGTAGTACATGACCGAGTTCCTGCACCAGTACTTGCTCTTTCTGCTGCCCGAAGGGTGGGCGAGCCCCAGGGCGTGTCCCACTTCGTGCACGGCCGCTCCGCGCCTGTCGAAGGCGCCGATCTTATCCATCTCGCAGACGTTGAAAGCGATCAAGTCTGCCCCACTCCCCGGCATCCAGCGGCCCAGCACGCCGTCCCCGCAATCGCGGTAATCCCTGAACTCCAGGTTAGCGTCCGACTGGCTACGCTGGATGGTGACGCTGCCGAGGGCGTTCCACGTGTTGATCCCGAACTTGTGCTCGGCGTCGTACCGCGTGTACTCCTCCCACCGTATCTCGCCCCCGTCGGCCGAGTCGTGTCCCAGGCTGTGCGCGGACGCGAAACCTACTCCCACGAGCATCACCAGCAGCGCCAAGAGGGCGGAAGAGGCCACGAGGGCTAGCCTCGCCAGGACCCCGCCTCTCTCGCGCCCTCTCTTCACTCTTCTCCTTCCGCAGAGCCGCTCGCCACCCATGCAGCTCGGACGCATTCCCGCTTATCGACATGTCATAAGAACAACTCTAGCACCAGGAGTGCTAAGTGTCGCGTCCTTTGTGGGGCGGTCAGACCTTCAAGAAGCGTCGGACGGAGAAGAAGCTGCCGGCGACGCCGACGAGGGCGCCGACGAAGAGGAGGAACAACAGCACGAGCAGAGCGTTGACCGCGCCCGAGGAGATGGGAAAGAACGGGAGGTTCTCCTGCGCCCAGCCCACGAAGAGCGAGTCCATCCACACCACCAAGAGCGCCGCGGGAATCGCCCCGATCAGGCCCTGCACCAGCCCTTCGAGGACGAACGGCGTCCTGACAAAACTGTCGGAGGCGCCGACCAGCTTCATCACCTCTATCTCCTTGCGCCGGGCGAAGATCGAGAGCCGTACGGTGTTGAAGATGAGCAGGACGCTCGCCACGAAGAACAGGGCCGTAGCACTCCTGAGCCCCCAGACCAGGTAACCCGTGATCTGGTTCAAGCGATCCACGGTCTGCTGCGGGTACCGGATCTCGTCGTCCTGGAACCCCTCTGTCCGGAGCCTGTCGGCGACCGCGCTCGAGTCGCTCGAGTCGTTTAGTTGTATCTCTATGGAAGCAGGCAGGACGTCGCTGCTGATGCTCCCGGCGATGTCGGGCTGCTCCGCGAAGGTCTCCCTGAACCTCTCCAGCGCCTCCTCTTTGGAGACATAGGCGCTCTCGTTGACCTCGGGGTAGCCCTCGACCGAAGAAACGACCTCGTCTATACTCTCCTGGTCGATGTCTTCGGGAAAGAAGGCCGTGATCGCCACGTCCTGACCCACGTTGCGCACTATCCCCTCGACGTGGGCGTCGACGAGCAGACCCATGCCCAGGATCAGGACACACACCGCCGTCGTCGTCACCGCCGTCACGCTCATGAGCAGGTTCAGGCGCAGGTTCTTGAAAGCTTCGCCCAGAAAGAACCCCAGATCTTTAGACCTCATCGGCGTAGACCCCCCTCACCCTGTCGCGGACTATCTGTCCTGCCTCGAGCGCCACGACCCTCTTGCGCATCACGTCGACCATCTCCTTGTCGTGGGTTGCGACCAGGACCGTGGTGCCGATGCGGTTGATCCTGTGCAGGAGCTGCATGATACCCACGCTCGTATCCGGGTCGAGGTTCCCGGTGGGCTCGTCGGCGATTAGTATCGGCGGCTGGGAGACGAAGGCGCGGGCGATGGAGACTCGCTGCTGCTCGCCGCCCGAGAGCTGGTCGGGGTACGCCTCCAGCTTATCCCTCAAGCCGACTAGCTCCAGGATCTGGGGCACTCTGGTGCGGATGGCCCGCCGCTTCTGGCCCGTGACCTCCATCGCATACGCGACGTTCTCGGCCGCGGTCCTGTTCGGGAGGAGCTTGAAGTCCTGGAAGACGCAGCCTATGTCTCGACGGTGCTTGGGCACGTACCGGCGCGGGATGGCCGAGAGCTTGACGCCGTTGACGCTGATGGTCCCGCGTGTCGGCTCCAGCTCCTTGAGGATCAGACGCATCATCGTCGATTTGCCGGAGCCGCTCACCCCGACGAGGAAGACGAACTCCCCGGTCTCGACGCCGAGGTTCACATTATCGAGGGCCACGGCGTCCCTGCCGTAGACCTTGGTGACGTTGTCGAAGTAGATCAAATCGGACTCTCCGTGTACGGCGGGCAGAAGGGGTTGCTCGCCACAACCACGAGGGATTACCGCTCACACGGGCCGCGACGTTCCCCCTCCGGAACTTCCCAGCCGGTGCGAAAGATACCAAAGGGCGCGCGCCCTGGCAACCGGCAACCTACAACTCACGCATACCCATCTACTCCTGAGGGTGTGGTTGAGGTAGACAACATAGCGGCAGATTCCCGAGTTTCTCCAACAGCGAAAGCGCCAGACTTATTACGCTCGCTCTCCCCCAGGCCACGAC
>JAIVIG010000348.1 GCA_020200675.1 Actinomycetota bacterium | reverse complement strand
GAACTTGGCACCGTGGCCAGCCTGCTTGCGCTCTCCCCGCAAGAACAGGAACCGCCTCCGGAGCTGCGCAGGAGCATTATGGATGTGGTCGAGGCCGAAGCGGAACGTCCTCGCGTCAGCCACCGGTCCTGGCTCGCGGGGATGAGGGAGTTGGTGAGTATCCGGAACCTTGCGCTAGGCGCGGCGGCCCTGCTCGTGATCGGTCTCTTCTCCTGGAACATGGTCCTGCAGGGAGAGATGCAAGATCTCCAAGGCCGGATCCAGAGCCTGCAAGACCAGCCACAAGAGCCTCAGATGGTGGAACTTGGGGGCACAGGGACAGAGCAGGGAGCTCGGGCAGAGCTGGTCACCCTCGAGGGCGATCGGGCGGTACTAGTGGTCGAGAACATGCCTCCGGTGCCCGAGGGTAAGACCTACCAGATCTGGGTCATAGAGGACGACGTCCCCAAACCGAGCGGCCTCTTCAAGCCCAAGCAAGATTCGGTTGCCGCCGTCGTCGAGCATCCCCTGGGCGGTGGCGACGTCATAGCGGTGACCGTCGAGCCCGAGGGTGGATCACCCAAGCCGACCAGCGATCCCATGCTGGCGGCTGAAGTTGGAACTTAGCTCAGAACTTCGTCCTAGTGCGTGATCGCTCAATTCACAGGCGACGTGTTGGGTGCATACAAGAAGGGGAACAGCTTGACTATCGAAGCGCCGAGAAGCTGGCTGCCGCACATGGAGTTAGCCTTACCACCGGGATACTACCTGGAGCGAGACCCGGACTTGCTGATTCTAAAGGAAGGTAGAGAAGATCGCTTCGTGGCGGCCTTCAGCGCCCGGGGGGCAATCCCTTCAGAGGTGGCGCGGGTGGCAAAGGACGACTACAGCGCACGCGTCGTGTATTCTCAGAAGTTTGCTGAGTGGTGTCAAAAGACAAGCAGCGATTAGCCGAAGGCCTTCTCTGTTCCGAGTATTCGGCTTAGATAAGCCAATTGCGAAGAGCCGACGAGCGGACTCGAACCGCTGACCTGCTCATTACGAGTGATAATTCAGGCGTTGCAGGGGGTTGCAGGAGTTTGCAAATCCCCCATATCTAAGCGGTTTTCTCTTCTCCGGTTTGCTGCGTGTTGCACCGTATTGCGTTCCCGGTGGTGTCAGAGTGGTGTCAACTGGTATCCTGCTGATGATTCGCAATTGATGATTCTAAACACGCCTATTCACCCTTTAGAGGATTTAAGGTTCGGTTTCGCTGTCGCCGGCTCTCCTGATCCACGTCGGCAGGCCCCAGGCTGTGATGATGGCGCCACAGGCGGAGAGTAACAACGCAGCATAAAGGACACGGAAGTTCTCAACCGGCGGTGTCGATCCGCTCAGCACCGCTACCATGACCGACGAGCCGAGGATGCTCCCCAGATACCGCATCGTCGAGAAGAGACCCGCTGCCTGCCCGGCCTGACCCAGTGACACGGTTTCGATTGCAGTAGCCTGCACCGAGGCTGTCGAGAGCCCTAAGCCGATGCCCTGCAGAACCAGCGGGGCCAGATAGAGCAGCCAAGACCAGAACGGAGCGATAGCGAGGAAGGGGAGCGTCCCTAGCGCGATCAGGACCATCCCCATGACGGCTGGAAGGCGCCGTCCACTGCGGTCGGAGAGCCGGCCGCCCAGCGGCGAGAAAAAGACCATAGGTAGCGAGAGCCCAGCCAAGAGGAGACCGACATGCTCGTCGCCCCAGTTGCCCCATCCGACCAGGAACACCGGCAGGGATAGCAGCAGGGTATACATGGTGAGGTTGCTCAACAGCACGGTGGTGGCGGCAGGTGTGAAACCTCGCGCTCGAAACAGCGCGAGGTTCAACACCGGCTTCGGAGAACGGCCAGTGTGCAGGACCAACGCGAGGCTCGTTCCGACCGCTAGTAGGCCGAGCACCGGTGCCAGCACGAGCGGCACGCCCGGCAGCCGCCAGACAGTCAGAGCGAGCACGAGCGAGACGAGCCCGCAGATCAGCAGCGCTGCGCCGCGCAGATCGAATCGGCCCGTTGACGTGGCCGAGGAAACAGCCGGTAGTCGCAATCCAAGGATCAGGGCGGGGGCGATCAGCAGGATGTTGGCCGCGAAGATCCAGCGCCAGCCTAAGGCAGCGGTCAAGACGCCGCCGAGTGGTGGGCCGAGTCCTGCCGCTAAGGCGAGGGCGGAGGCCACGGTGCCAAAGGCCCGGCCTTGTCGCTCGGGCACTATGAGCGAACGGACCAGCGCCGTGCCGTTCGGGATAGCGGTGGCGCCGGCGACCGCCTGCACCGTGCGGGCGACGATCAGCACCTCGATACTCCAGGAGAGTGCGGCGACGACTGTCGCTACCAGAAAGAGCATAAGCCCTATTAGGAAGAGTCGCCGTCGACCATAGCGGTCGCCCAAGCTGCCACCCAACGGCTGGAAGGCGGCCATGGCGACCAAATACGAGGCCACGATCCAGGAGCCCCAGACGAGCGAGCGGCCGAAGTCTCCCAGCAGGGTGGGGAGCGCCACGGTGATCATCGTCGAATTGAGCGGCGCTAGCATGGCACCAAGTACCACGGTGACGAGAATAGTGCGCTCAGCTGTCCGCCGATCGGAAACCATCCCTGTCGCCTCAGACCCCCGGTCCGATACGGGCGACCCCGGCATTACCCGCGACAACCCTGAGGATGCCTCTGGTGTAGATCAAAATCCTAGAAGCTGGCCAATTCTCTTGAGAGGCCTTGACAGGTCCCGATATTCATGTTAATTTGGTTATCATGATAATATCTATGATAACACAATTAGAAAATGAATAGCATGAATGAGCCGAACAAGGGCGCGACCCGCACCTACAACAGCCCGCTTCGTGCCGAGCAGATGGAGCAAACCCGCGAGCGGATCCTCGAGGCGGCTGCCGAGCAGCTCCTCGAAGAGGGGCTTGAGGAGCTCTCGCTTCCCCGCGCGGCTCAGCGGGCCCGCGTCTCCGTGCCCACGATCTACCGCCATTTCTCGACCAAGGAAGCGCTGATGCAGGAGCTCACGGATTGGGTCGACCGGAAGCTGAAGCTCAGCGAGGTGCCAGAGAGCGTCGACGAATTCACGGAGTACATGCCGCGATTCTTCGCGTACCTTGACGAGAACGAGCCCCTGGTACGTGCCCGGCTGCTCTCGAGGGTTCATCGACAGATCCACCAAGACACGAGGCGTCGTCGAGACAAGCTGGTCGAGAAGGCGATGGAAGACGTGACCGCGCGACTCGACCCACTCGACGCGCGACGCGCGTGCGCGGTGGTGCGCGTTCTCATGAACAGCGGAGCGTGGGAGATGATGCGCGTTAACTGGAACCTCACGGGCGAGCAGGCCGGGGAGGCGGTCGCCTGGGCGATACGCATCCTGGTCGACGAGCTTCGTAGGAACCCGAACAGCATGAAGGAGATCACCGGACACTCGAGCAGCGAAAAGGAGGAATTAGCATGACTTAGTAGTAACCGGAACAGCAGGGGTGAGGGGACACCATACGCTCAAGCAGCGAGAGGGAAGAGCAAAGGAGGAGTAACTATGAGCGCCGTGACGGAACTGAAGTTTGAGCCCCCTGGGCCGGGATCCTGGTCCCTCGACTACACCCACTGGACGCGACCGGTGACCCGCTTCCAGGCCGAGGTCTTCCCCGAGCAGTTCGTTCGCGGATTCGGGGAATCCTTGAAGCGCTACGGGCTTCTCCTCGACTACCTCGATTGGGAGTTCGTCAACGGCTTCCCCTACTACTGCCCGCGGCCGGTCGGCGCGTCCAAGGATGCGGTCGGCCACCCACCGAAGCACGTCTGGGACGAGCTCAGGCGCACCGATCCGGAGCTCTCCGAGCGCCTGAAAACGAGCGCCATGGCCGTCGAGCGCAAGCTGTGGCGCGAGGACCTGCAAGTCTGGGATGAGCAGACGAAGCCTGCGGCGATCCGCGACCATCTCCAGCTGCAAGCGGTCGATCCATCGACGCTGACGACCGAGGAGCTGTTAGCGCACCTAGATCGATGCCGGGAAAACCTCAAACACCAGATCTACCTGCACCACCTCTACAACGTGCCGGCGCTGCTGCCGGTTGGCGACTTTTTCGTGCACGCGCAGCAATGGACCGGACGCTCCGCTATAGAGTTCTTAGGCCTCCTGCAAGGCGCCACGCCCATCTCCCGAGGATCCGCTGACGAACTCGACCGCCTTGCGCGGGCCATTCGGGCCGACTCCAGGGCACACGCGCTAATCGCCTCCCCCAATCCGGCCGGCGACGTTCTCGCGTCCCTGAGCGAACTGTCCGGTGAAATCAGCACGGCGCTCTCTGCCTACCTCCGATTCGTCGGCTACCGTCCCGTCAACGGCGAGGACGTCGGCGAGCCCTCCGTACTGGAGATGCCGGAGGTTCTGCTCGGCGCGATTCGCAGCGCCGTGGAAGGGGTAAACGTTGGACCTACGAGAGACGTGCTCGCGCGGCGCACCGCTGAGGCGCAGGACGGCGTGCCGAAGCCCCATCGTAGCGCCTTCGACGAGCTTCTCGCCGAAGCGCGTACCATGTACCGGCTGCGCGACGAGCGGGGGCTCTTCTGCGATCTCTGGGCCGAGGGGCTCACGCGCCGCGCTATCCTCGCGGCTGGCAAGCCCCTGGCCGAGAACGGACGCATTGCGTATCCCACCCACCTCGTCGAGGCCGGATACGACGAGATGCGCTCTCTGATCCAGCACGACGACGGCCCATCTGCCGAAGAGCTGGCGCAACGTGCGCGCTACCGCGCGGAGGCCAGCTTCGTCGACGCGCCTCCGATGCTCGGGGCCGAGCCCGGTGCGCCCCTGCCCGCCGAGTGGCTGCCGCCCGCCGCGGCGCGTATGGAGCGAGCCTTAGGTGCGGCCATAGAGGCCCTCTTCATGGCACCGGAGGCGCGCAGCGAGGCGCGGAAGGTTTATGGCCTCGGGGTAAGCCCCGGCGTCTACGAAGGCTCAGCGCGCCTCGTCCGCGGCACGCAGGACTTTGCCCACATCAAGAAAGGCGACATCCTCGTCACCAAGGCAACGACCGCCGCTTTCAATACGGTGCTACCGCTGCTCGGCGCGATTGTGACGGATCGTGGCGGGCTCCTGTCGCACGCGGCCATCGTGTCGCGCGAGTACGGCATCCCGGCGGTCGTGGGCTGCACCGACGCAACCACTCGCATTCCGGACAGCGCGCGGGTGCGCGTGGACGGCGAGGCCGGCGAAGCGGCGATCGTGGCATGAGACCGATCGCGCTGGTCGAGAGCGTTGACGAGTCGGCGTACGGCGGAAAAGCGGCGCAGCTGGCGGCGGCGATCCGCGCCGGCCTACCCGTTCCGGGCGGCGTGGCATTGTCGTTCGGGTTTGTTGACGCGGTATCCGCCGGCCACCCGACCGCGATCCGCGAGCTGGCGGAGGTCTGCGCCACTCTAGACGGTCCCGTCGCTGTTCGCTCGTCGGCCGTGGGCGAGGACTCCGAAACGGCGAGCTTCGCCGGTCAGCACCTGACGTGCCTGAATGTCCGACCATCGCCGCCGGCCCTGACCGATGCGGTGGGCGCGATCTGGAAATCGGCGTACTCTGGGTCGGCCCTAGCC
>JAIVIG010000347.1 GCA_020200675.1 Actinomycetota bacterium | reverse complement strand
CTTTCGTGTATGTTTCTTTTCATGCTAAATCTCCTGCGACCGGCAAAAAGCCCAGCAAAAGAGCCAGCTCCCGGCCAAAAAAAGCCAAGTCGTGATGCAATTCGTCCTGCCTAAAACCATCTACTCAACCCACCACCTCGTGTAGCGTACACAAAACCGCGTTACGTCCTGCCACTTAAGGGCCCCTCTATAACAACTTATGCTCCGCGTGGCAAGTTATACCTATAGTTGACGTTGAATTAGCATATGGGATGCCTGTGTGACTAAAATACTATTTATGCACACGTATTCGCACGCGGTTTTTACGTGGGCGCTGGCCCGGTATCTTGCTCCGGAAGAATCCCATGCTGCTGTGTGGGGGGCGGCAGGCGCGGCGCTCCCGGACGTGCCGACGCTGGTAAAAGCAGCCCGCCTGGTGTGGCGCCGGCGGGACTCGATCACGAAGGAAGAGTTCAAGGAGGAGTTCTACGAGGCCTTGGAGTACTACGAGGAGCCTTCGGGCAAGGTGGATCTCACGGTCCACTCCCTGGCGCCGGTGGGGTCCCTGCTCGCGCTGTACAAGATACTCGGACTGAAGCGCAAAGACCCGCACCATGCCCTGCTCGCCTTCCTGTTGGGCTGGGCCGGGCACAACATCATGGACTTCCCGATGCACGCTGGGGACGCGCGGCCGCCACTCTGGCCCCTCTACGAGTGGCGATTCAAAAGCCCAATATCTTACTGGGATCGCAAGTTCTACGCGCTGCCGTGTCTCCTCGTCGAGCACGGAGCGATCCTGGCTCTCGCGCTGGTGTTTCTGTACCAGAGCTACCAGGTTCTCCCGGACGAATAGCAGTCGGTAATCGGCGCTCAGTTCCTCCCGTTAGGCGAATACCGGGCACGCGGCGCCGCGTGCCCGGTATTCGGAGCCGCGTCGCTCCGTCCGCCTGTTTCAGGCCACGAGTAAAAGCCGAAAACTGATTACTAGAAGCTAGTCGCCTCCGAAGAGCGAGCCTATGCCGCCACCGCCGCTCTCGCCGCCGTGGGTGTGTTCGGGGACGGTTGGGCCCTCGGAGGGTTGTATGAGGACCCATCCGGGGCCTTCGAAGGAGATCTGGAAGGTCTCCCCGCTCCCGCGGCCCATGAAGGTCTTGAACGAGACGTCTGAGCGTACGCTGGTGCGTACGCCGCCGCTCCACGCTATCGCGGATTCTGGGTCTGCGAAGGTCGGGGTGCTGGTGTCGAGCAGGACGGGCTCGCCGTGCGAGGTCACGGCGACCTTGCCGGTGCCCTCGAGCACGACGTTGAAGAGGCCGCCGGCGAGACGGCCCGCGCCTTCGACGCGCCGGATGTCCCAGTCCACGTCCCCCTCGAAGGCGAGGATGGAGTCGCCGTTGACCGTCATGCGCTCGTTTTGGAGGTCGATGACCATGATCTTGCGGGCGTCCTGGGCGAGGAAGAGGTCGCCGGTGCCGGTCGCCGACATGAGCTTCACGCCCTCGCCGGTGAGGGCCTTCTTGAAGAAGCGCCCGAGTCCGCCGCCCTGGTGCTCGAAACGCACCTCGCCCTGGTAGGCCACCATCGAACCGAGCTTCGCCTGGATCGAGTCGTTGTCCAGCCTCAATTTCAGTAGCGAGGAGTTCTGCAGCGTGAACCTGCCGGCCGGCGTTACCTCCCGGAACTGCTCGAGGTTGGTCTCGCTCACCGCTCTACCTCCCTGTCGGGGTCGTACACTTGGATACTATCCGGGTTTCTGCCCGGAGTCTACGTATCTCCCTCTAACATACGCGCGAGCGGCGCACCGGTTGCGCGAACTCGCGTGAGTGTTTCATTCTGCGCGTAGTCGGGGATGGGTGGCGGGAAGGCGGGTTTAGCGAAGAAGTAGCCCTGTGCGTAGTCCGCGCCATGGGCGGCGAGCCAGCGCCACTGCTCCTCGGTTTCCACTCCTTCGGCGATAACGGGCACGCCGAGGTCCCTGGCGAGCTCGAGTAGCTTCGAGGCGATCGCGGCGCGATAAGGGTCCCGATCCACGTCCCGCGATAGGCCCATGTCGAGCTTGACGAAGTCCGGGCGCAGGGCGACGAGGAGGTTCAGGGAGCTGTGGCTGGCGCCGAGGTCGTCGAGTGCTATCCTGAAGCCGCTCTTGCGCCAGACATCGAGTATGTTTCGCAGATGCCTGTCGTCTTTGACCTGCGTGCTCTCCGTTACCTCGAAGACTACTCGATCAGGGGAGAGATCGGAATTTCCGATAGCGCCCATCGTGCTCCTCAGGCAGTACGTCGGGTCGTAGATGGAGGCGGGGTTGAAGTTGATGAAGACGTTTGACTCGAGTCCGAGCCCGGCGGCCTCCTCTACGGCTTTCACACGGGCGGCCCGGTCGAGGTTGAAGAGGAGACCAGTGCTGCGCGCCGCCTCGAACATGGTTCCCGGGCTCACGGGGGCGCCTTCGCTGTCGAGCCCGCGCAGGAGGCACTCGTAGGAGAAGACCTGACTCGGGTCCGCCGACGGGACGATGGGTTGGAAGTGGACGGCCAGCCGGTCCTCGCGCAGAATGTCGACGAGCCACTCGTCACGCACCACGGCCGTCAGGGTGGCGAGGTCCTGCATCCGTGAGAGTACACTTGGGTCAAAGGCTGAGCCCTTCTCGACGAGCACGGACCTGCAGTCCCCGAGCTCCGCCTCGCTCAAGCTGTCCAGCAAAAGCTCGCTCAGGTGTTTCAAGCCCTCCGGCGTAACCTCCACGGCCAAGACGTCGTCGTGCGGGTCGCCGAACGGGAGGTCCGACTTCCAGAGCAGGCGTCGGAGCGTACCACGAGTGTGGGCCAGCGGCGGAGCAATGTACAGGACTCCGACCTCAGGCCAACCGGCTGGCAAGCTCTCGCATCGGCTACACTTGCTCATCGAAGGATCTCCGCTTTCGCTGAAGCCATCACACCACCGTTATCGGCAGAAACGGCAGATCACTTTAGCCGGCGCGTATCAGAACATCCGGGCTCCCAGAGGCACCTCGCGATCCGGGGCGAGCAGGACCACGGCGTCCTCTTCGTCCGGCACCCCGAGCACCAGCACCTCACTCTCGAAGCCCGCGATGCGCTTGGCGGGGAAGTTCAATACCGCCACCACCTGCTTTCCGAGAAGAGTCTCCGGGGTGTAGTGGGCCGTGATCTGGGCGCTGCTCCTCTTCACCCCGATCTCCGATCCGAAGTCGACCGCGAGCTTTATCGAAGGCTTGCGGGCCTCTGGAAAAGGCTCGGCCTCTACCACCCTTCCGACCCTAACGTCGACCTTCTCGAAGTCAGCCCAGGAGATCTTCTGCATGCTACCTCCCGTATCGAAGGTTCCCGGCACGAGCAAAACGCGATCAGTCTACAGGTGCGACCGGCCCGCGGATGATCTGCCTGACGGGCGGAGTTGTACTTTAATATCCAGGGTTGCGTACCAAATCCCAGGAGGTGCAGAAGAGATGGCGACGGGTCTGGTCGAGGAGATCTACATAACCAGCGAGGGCAGCGCGGCGATGGAGCGCGTCGAGGAGGTGAGGGCCGTAGCCGGGGGACTCGCGGGGGACCGCTATAAGGAGGGGACCGGCTACTGGACCCGCTACGGCGACGTCTGCGAGGTCACCCTTATAGAAGCCGAGGACCTCGACGAGATAGAGCAGGAAGCTGGCCTGCACGTCAAGAACGGCGAGCACCGGCGCAACATAGTCACGCGCGGCGTGAGGTTGCACGACCTGAACGGAAGCAGGTTCCGGGTCGGGGAAGTTGTCTTGGAGTACGACAGGCCCCGTCCGCCCTGCAAGCACGTGCAGGACGTCACCGAGCCCGGCATGACGCGGGCTTTGAGGAGGCGGCGCGGCGGCATCTGCGCCAGGGTGATCGAGGGCGGCCTTATCCGCGCGCGGGACGAGATCGTAGCTCTGTAAAGAGCAACCACCGGGCGCGTACCTCTATCCAGAAGGGCGAGATGCAAAGGAGGAGCTGGGATCTTCTGCGGCTGCGGCTCCTCCCTCGTGGCGCGATCTTCTACATCTGCATGCTGACCTCGTAGATCCTTCTGGTGGGTGGCTCGGCGAGCGTGTCTCCGAACTTGGCGACCTGCTCCCGGTAGGTCCCGCTGCTCTCGTATGCCTCCGCGTCTTCTTCCGTCTCCCAGAGGGTGATGGTGTAGCCCTCGTCCACCTCGGAATTCGACAGCACGAGCCCGCCCCGGAACCCTCGCTGCTCGCGCATCTTCGGCACCACCGAACCCAGGTAGATCAGCACGGCTTCCTCGGTTTTTCCGGGTGCGACCCGGAAAGTCATTACGCCCGCGTGCATGATGGCTCGCCTCCTCATTGCTTTGCCCGATCATCCGGCGCTCTCTGACACTAATCATCATCCGAAAGCCGGTCTGGCGCAAGGCGATGCCGGGCGGCACGGCCAAAGCGGAGATCGTGGCCCTTATGCTATAGTTTGCGCTTGCCCGGCGAAGGCTGCGGGAGAGAGTCGCCGAACTACGGGAGGCGGCCGCCGAAGGTGAAAGGCCCAGGGTGATGGGCCGAATCTCTCAGGCAAAAGGACCGTGAGCCGGAGGGCGTCCTGGAGAGTTCGGTCGTACGCGGACCGGCGCCGACGGGGTAACACTCTCAGGTTTGGGACAGGGCGGAAACCGCATAGGACGCTCACCCAACGCAAGGGGGTACAACCGCGTGGCGCGCTTTACACCGCACACCGACGACGACATACGCGAGATGCTCGAGGCGATCGGGGTCGAGTCTCTGGACGACCTCTTCGCCGACGTCTCGCCCAAGCTGGAGGGGACCCTGGATCTCCCTCCGACGCTCTCTGAGTACGAGGCGCTCTCGGACGTACACAGGCTCGCGGCGAAGAACGTCGCGGGGTTGCCGATCTTCCTGGGAGCGGGGGCGTACGACAGGATCACACCCACCGCAGTCGGGGCCGTTACCTCGCGCGGGGAATTCCTGACCTCTTACACCCCGTACCAGCCGGAGATCAGCCAGGGCGTCCTCCAGACCATCTTCGAGTTTCAGTCGGTGATAGCCGAACTGACCGGCCTCGAGATCTCCAACGCCTCCGTCTACGACGGCGCCTCCGCGGTTGCCGAAGCCGCCCTCATGACCGCCCGCCAGACCAAGCGCGATCCGAAAGTCGCCGTCTCGGCCGGCCTCAACCCACGCTACCGCGAGACGATCAAAACCTACAAGGCAGAGGTCGTTGAATTGCCGCATAACAACGGAACAACGGAATTCTCGGAGGTGCCCGAGGACGTCTCCGGGGTTTTCGTACAGAGTCCGAACTACTTTGGGATTGTGGAGGACGTGAGCGCGGCGTCGGAGGTGGCGCACGGTGGACCAGGACGGCAAGCTCGCCTACGTCTTGACGCTGCGGGCGCGGGAGCAGGACATCCGGCGGGCGAGGGCCAACTCGAACATCTGCACCAACCAGGCGCTGACCGCACTCGCCGCGACCGTCTACGCCTCGCTCATGGGACCGGAGGGCCTGCGCGAGGTCGCGGAGTTGTCGATCTCGAAGGCCCACTATCTGGCGGAGAAGCTGCGGGAGGCGGGCTTCGAGCTGCGTTACCCGGAGGCGCCTTTCCTGTGGGAGTTTGCAGTGGAGTTGCCGGACGTGGGGCGGGCCAACGAGGCGCTTCTGGAGAACGGGATGATCGGCGGGTTGGACCTCGGGGACGGGGCTATGCTCGTGGCGGTTACGGAGAAGAGGACCAAAGAAGAGCTCGACGCCTTCGTGGAGGTGGTTGCGAATGCTGGATAACCTGATCCGGGACAAAGGCCGCGAGGGTCGCAGAGGATACACCCTCCCCCGGTTCGACGTGGAGCAGGCGAACCTGGAGAAGATCCTGCCCAAAGAGTCGCTGCGTAAGGAGAAGCCGAAGCTGGCGGAGGTGGACGAGCCGACCGCGATCCGGCACTACACCAACCTCTCCCGCAAGAACTGGGGCATAGACACGAACTTCTACCCCCTTGGCTCCTGCACGATGAAGCACAACCCCCGCGCCAACGAAGCCGCCGCCGCGGTACCGGGCTTCGCCGGGCTCCACCCTTTGCAGCCGGAAGCCCAGGTACAGGGCGCGTTGCAGGTGGCGTACGAGGCCCAGGATCTCCTCTCGGAGATCTCCGGTTTTCCGGCCGTCTCGCTGCAGCCGATGGCCGGGGCGCAGGGTGAGCTGACGAGCGTTCTTATGATCAAGAAGTTCTTCGAGGACGCCGGGGATGAGAAGCGCACCACCGTTCTAGTTCCATCGACCGCGCACGGGACCAACCCGGCGACGGCCACGATGGCCGGGTTCGGGTCCAAGGAGATTGGGCTGGACGAAGACGGCTGCGTGGACGTCGAGGAGCTGCGGTCTATGGTGGACGAGACCACCGCCGCGCTCATGATCACCAACCCCAACACCTGCGGCGTCTACGAGAAGAACATCGAGGAGATCGCCGGGATCCTGCACGATGCCGGCGCCTTTCTCTACATGGACGGGGCGAACATGAACGCCAACGTCGGCCGGGTGCGCCCCGCGGATGCAGGCGTGGACATCATGCACTACAACCTGCACAAGACCTTCTCCACCCCCCACGGCGGCGGCGGTCCCGGCTGCGGCGCCATCGCCTGCACCGACGCCCTCGCCCCCTTCCGACCCGACCCCGTGGCCGAGAAGGACGGCGATCATTACCGCCTGGTACGTCCGGAGAAGAGCATCGGCCGGGTCGCCAGCTTCCACGGCAACTTCGGCGTCTTTTTGAAGGCGTGGAACTACATAAAGATGCACGGCCCGGATTTGAAGGAGAACACCGACATGGCCGTGTTGAACGCCAACTACGTGAGGGCGCGGCTGCGAGGTACCTACCGCATCCCCTACGATGGGCTGTGCAAGCACGAGGTCGTCGTCCAGCCGCCCAAGGGCAAGAAGGCCCTCGACGTCGCCAAGGGGTTGATAGATCACGGCTACCACCCGCCGACGATCTACTTCCCGCTCGTCGTGAAGGAGGCCATGCTGATAGAGCCAACCGAGACCGAGTCGAAGGAGACGCTCGACGACTTTATAGGGACGATGCTGGAGCTGGCCGAAAGCTCGCCCGAGGACCTGCAAGAGGCTCCGACGAGCGCTCCGACCAGGCGCCTCGACGAGGCCCGGGCCGCTCGCCAGCTCAAGGCCCGGTGGTAGGCAAGATGGCGGCGCAAGCGCTCCGGCGTACGCCCCTGTACGAGGAGCACAAGGCCCTGGGCGCCCGGCTCGTGGACTTCGCCGGCTGGGAGATGCCGGTGCAGTACGAAGGCATAAAGGCCGAGCACGAGGCGGTGCGTACGGCAGCGGGTCTCTTCGACGTTTCGCACATGGGAGAGGTTTTTATAAGGGGGCCGCAGGCCGAGGAGGCGGTGCAGAGGCTCGTCACCCGGGACGTCTCGCGCCTCTCGGTCGGGCAGGCCGGGTACGCGGCGGTCTGCTACGAGAGCGGCGGCACGGTGGACGACGTGCTCGTCTACAGGACCCCGGACGATTTCCTGATCGTCGTCAACGCCTCCAACCGCGAGAAGGACGTCGCGCACTTCCGGGAGAACACCGAAGACCTCGACGCGGAGGTCGTCGACGAGTCGGACGACTGGGCGCTGCTGGCGCTGCAGGGGCCGCGGGCCGTCGAGCTTCTGCAACCCTTCACCGAGACGGATCTCTCGTCCATCAAGTACTACCGCTACGAGGTGGGGGAGGTCGATGGGGCATACGCCATACTCTCGCGCACCGGCTATACCGGCGAGGACGGCTTCGAGCTGTTCGTCCGCCCGGACGACGCCCCACGTATCTGGCGGCTCCTCATAGAAGCGGGGGCTGCGCCCGTGGGCCTCGCGCCCGCCACGACTACCCGGTCGCGGTGGGTGGCGAGACGGTCGGGAGCGTCACCAGCGGGACCCTGTCTCCGACCCTGGGCGAGGCCATCGGGCTTGCGCTCGTGGCGCCGGACGTGGAAGATGAGTTCGAGGTGGTGATACGGAACAGGTCCGTCGCGGCCCGAACTGTGCCGCTGCCTTTCTACAAACGAGACAAGAAGTAGCGGGAGGAGAGACATTGGCTGTACCCGAGGAGCTCCAGTACACCAAGACCCACGAGTGGGTGAGGCGCGAGGACGACGTTGCGACCGTCGGCATAACAGATCACGCCCAGGACGAGCTCGGCGACGTGGTCTTTATAGAGTTGCCCGAGAAGGGAGCCTCTTTCGGGGCGGGCGACGCCTTCGGTACCGTCGAGTCGGTCAAGGCCGTCTCCGACCTGTACGCGCCGGTGGGGGGCGAGGTCGTCGAGGTCAACGAGGCGTTGAACGACGCCCCGGAGAAGATAAACGAAGAGCCTTATGGGGACGGCTGGATCATACGCATCCGCGTCTCGGAGGAGGCGGACCTCCTCTCCGCCGGAGATTACGAGAAGATTCTGGAGGAGGAAGAGTAGGCCGAATGTCTCGCTCGAGAGCCTCCGGCGTCTCGAACAGCATCCTCGACGCTATTGGGGATACTCCGATGCTCGAGATCGAAGGTATCTACTGCAAGTGCGAGTTCCTCAACCCTTCCGGTTCGATCAAGGCGAGGATCGCCAAGTACATGATCGAGAGGGCCGAAGAGGAGGGCCTGCTCGCCGAAGGCGACACCATCGTCGAGGCGACGAGTGGCAACACCGGCAACGCCCTCTCGATGGTCGCCGCCGTCAAGGGCTACCGGATGCTCGTCGTCATGCCCGAGGGGATGAGCAACGAGCGGCTCGCCATCAGCCGCGCCTACGGCGCCGAGGTGCTCCAGATCGGCCACTTCCACGTCGATGCCGCCCTGGAGAAAGCCAGGGAGCTCGGTCGGAGGCCCGGCTACTTCTGCCCGTCGCAGTTCGAGTCGGAGTGGAACGTCGAGGAGAACCGCGTGATCCTGGGGCCCGAGATCCTTGCTCAGCTCCCGGAAGGGACCGTTCCCGACGCGCTGGTCATGGGCGTGGGCACTGGCGGTACCCTCGTGGGCGTTGGACAGGCCTTCCGCGAGGTCAACCCCGATGTCAAGCTCTTCGCCATGGAGCCCTCGGAGTCCTCGACCATCATGTGTGGGGAGGTGGGGGAGCATCTCATCGAGGGCATAGCCGACGGCTTCGTGCCCGGCATCTTCGAGCGGCATCGCCGGCTGGTAGATACCACCCTCGCGGTCGACTCGGAGGAGGCCGTGGAGAGCATGCGCGATTTAGCCAAGCAGCACGGGCTCTTCGTAGGGCCTAGCAGCGGGGCTAACCTGATCGCCGCCAAGAAGATCCGGTCGGCGTACCCGGACCTCGAGACCATCGTTACCCTCTTCTGCGACGAAGGTGAAAAGTATATTCAGGAGCACTTCGCCCAGACCGACGAGGTGCGCGTGAACGCCGAAAAGTTCGCCTGATCCTGTGGCACTTGACCGGGAAAAGACGACCGTTCAAACCGTCCTCCGCTTGCCGACGGCCTGCGGCTCCTGATCTAAGCGGCGAGCAGCCGCCCAGAGAGCCGCGACGACGGCGAGGATCAAGGGCGTTCGGACGCTGCTCAGCAGCACCCACGTTTGCGCGTCTTTCGCAATGGCATCCGAGAATTCCGTAGTGACTCCGCTAATATGTGAGACTGTGGAAGGTACGTAGCTTGGAGGTGCAAGATGAGTACCACGGGTACCAAACCGCCCTGTCCCGATCCCGGTTGCTCCGCGCCCCACGTAG
>JAIVIG010000084.1 GCA_020200675.1 Actinomycetota bacterium | reverse complement strand
CCGCGGTCCTGAGCGCGAAAGGCAACCCGGCTCGAATCCTGGACCACATCCTGGAGGAGGGGCCGCACGATTTCGAGCTTTGCGCCCCGTATCAGCTCTTTCCGAAGGTCGAGGAGGTGCTCGTCCGGCCCAAGATAGCGGGCCGGCTGGGGTGGGGACCGGCCCGGATCGGCGCCTACGTGAGGCGGCTCCGCCTGGCCGTCGCAGAGGTGCCTATCGGGGATCCCGAGAAGGTGCTCTCGTACATCGGGGACCCGGAAGACGACCCCTACGTCCTCGCCGCGGTCTTGGTCGGGGCCTCCTACCTCGTCAGTGGCGACGAAGACATCCTCGGGATGGAGGACCCGCCTGTATCGGTCCTGGGTCCCGCGCAGTTCGTCTGTCTCTGGGAGGCGGGGCTGCTCTGAAGCACGTGTCGTTTGCCCATGAGGTCAGCCGTCGGAGCGCTCCCTTACGTTGCCGATGGAATCCGCACGCGGATACTGGTTCCCTCTCCGGGCGCGCTCTCTACTCTAAGCGTCCCCCCCAGGCGCGTGGCCCGCTCGCCCATAGATTTTAGCCCCAGGTGCCCCGAAAACGATCCCTCCGGATCGAACCCACCCCCATCGTCGGAGATTTCCAGGTGGGCTACCCCCCGCGCGTCGCACTCCAGTTTCAGATCCGCTCTGGTCGCATGGGCGTGCTTGACTGTGTTGTGTAGTGCCTCCTGGGCGATCCTCCGGTAGAGCGCCTCCTTGGTCTCCAGGGGCAGGTCCGGCTCCTCGCCCAATGTCGCGTGGACCGGGAGCTCGTGGCGGGCCCTCAAGGCCGCCGCCTGCTGTTTTAGCGCCGCGATCAGTCCCTCGGTCTGAAGCGACTCTGGGCGCAGCTCGAAGATCAGGGCGCGCATCTCGGTGAGGCCCGCCTCGGCCAGAGAGAGCACGTACTCTAGCCACTCGGCCACGCGGTCGGGGTGAGCCTGGCGATCTAGGAGGGTGCGGGCGGTGCGAGATCCCAAGGCTATGCCGTAGAGGGCCTGGGANCACGGCGGTTTGGTCGGCGACGGCTCCCAGGAAGACTCTCTCGTCTTCGCCGGATTCCTCTCCGGCCAGGTAGTAGAGGTTGAGGGTGCCCAAAGCCTGGCCTCGGTAGACGAGTGGTACGAAGTAGATCGTGTCCCACGGGGCTTCGCGGACGAAACGGTGAATGGGGGAGGCGAGTGGGTTGTTCAGGGTAGATTGGCGAGTGTCGCGGACGAGCATCGGCCTGTGGGTGCGGAAGACTTCCATTGTAGGCGATCGCACCCCAGCCTCGTAGGCTGCCTGCAGGCCGGTCGTGTACCCTTCGGGCAGGCCGTGCGAGCCGGCCGTGCTGAGCAGGCCCGTCTCCGTGTCCATGAGCACCACCGAGCAGGCTACTGCTGCGGTGCTCTGGACCACCCTGGCGGCCAGGGCATCGAGGGTGGCTTCCACCGTCTGGCCCACGGTCAGGTTCGCGGAGATCCGGGCCAGGGCGGTGACGCGCTCTTCGAGCAGCCGGAAGGCCTCGACGCGCTCGGTGACGTCGCGGATAACGTCGCAGATAACCTTCCTGCCGCCGTAGGAGATCACGCTAGCCGTGGCCTCGACGTCCACCAGCGACCCGTCCCTGCGGCGGTATCGCCGCTCGCCCAGGAAGCGGCTTCCTTCATCCAGGATGAGCCGGAGGTTAGAGTCGATGCTCTCCGGGTCGTCACCGATGAGGTCGTGGATCCTGACGCCCCGCAGTTCACCGGCGGTGTAGCCCAGCAGCTTCCGGAACGCGGTATTGGACTCAAGGACTTCGCCCGTGGTCGCATCGCACAGGAAGATGCCTTCGGCGGCCTGCTCGACCACCGCCCGGTAGCGTTCTTCGCTGTGTACCAGCGCATCCCTGACCCGCTTGCGCTCGGTGATGTCTTCGACGATGGCGATGAAGTACTTCGGCTCTCCCGAGGGATCGCGCCCGAGCGACGTGGTCAGGTTGATCCAAACCATGGAGCCGTCCCTGCGCAAATACCGCTTCTCCATCGAGTACCGCGGGATCTCTCCGGAGAGCAGTTGGCCCAGGTGCTCGAGGTCGGCCTCCAGGTCGTCGGGGTGGGTGATGTCCTGGAACGTCCGTTCGAGCAGCTCTTCGCGTGTGTAACCTACGATCTCGCACAGTTTTTGGTTGACCCTCAGCCAGCTTCCGTCGAAGGCGACGTGCGCCACGCCGACGGCGGCCTGCTCGAACGTGGCCCGGAAACGCTCCTCACTCTCTCGCAGCGCCCGCTCCGCTCGCACCTGCTCGGTCGTATCGGTGATGAAACCTTCCAGCGCCAGCAATGTCCCCTCGGGGGAGAAGACCCCGCGGCCCTGCTCCCAGACCCATTTCGTATCTCCCGAGGCGGTCGTGATCCGGTAGTTGAACTGGAAGGTGAGGCGCTCGCGCAGGGCGGCCTGCACGCTCTCCCACACCGCTTCCTGGTCGTCCGGGTGGATCAGATCCCCGTAGGACCTTAGCCGGTTGCCGATGAGATCGCCGGGTGGGTAGCCGGTTAGCTCCAGGCACCCCTCGCTGACGAACTTCATGGTCCAGTCCGGGTCGTTGCAGCAACGGTAGGCCATGCCGGGGAGGTTGCTCATCAGCGTAGAGAGAGCCCGCTGGCTCTCCCGTAGTTCCTCCTCTTTCCGCCGGCGCTCGGTGACGTCGTGCCCGACGACACAAACCACTTCCCTGCCACCGTACGAAATCGCGCTCGCGCTGACCTCGACGTCTACCAGCGAACCGTCCTTGCGGCGATGCTTCCTCTCGCCGATGGAGTAGCGGCCCCTCTGTAGGACCCGCCTGGCGTTCCTGTCGATGCTCTCCCGATCGTGGGCGACGATGTCGTAGAGCGTCATATGTCTGAGTTCTTCCTCCGTGTAACCCAGCGCCTCGCGGAAGGTGGGGTTGGATCCCACGAAACGCTTGGTCTCGGCGTCGACCAGAGAGATGTACTCCGTGGCCTGTTCGATCACCGTGCGGTAGAGCTGCTCGCTCTGCCTGATCGCCTCTTCGGCCCGCTCGCGCTGGATGGCCGCGCCTAAAGTGTTGGCGGCGGCCTGGAGCGCCTCTGTCTCGGCGGCGGACCACTCGCGCTCGGCGAAGCACTCATCGAACCCGATAAACCCCCACCACTCCCCTTCGACGAAGATCGACACGAGCGCTATGGATAGTACGCCCTCTGCCTCGAGCATCGGCTGCTCTTCTTGCGGGAACTCTCGTGTGTGGCCGCACAGTAGCTCTCCCCGACCCAAAATCTCCCCCCAGCGGCTGTAGTCGGCGGCCCAGTCCGGGAGATCTATCATCGTGGGGTTATCCGCCCCAGCCGGGACGTCCGGCGCCAACCACTCGTATCTCTTGGCGGGCAACGTAGTGCCATCAACGCCCGCGTAGTTCTCGAAGATGTAGACGCGGCTCACCTCGGCAGCCTGGCCGAGCCGCTCCAATACCTCCTGCGCGCTCTCCTGCCAGGGGGTCGCCTGTTTAAGGAAGCGCTCCGCGGCGAACGCCACAGCCCTGAGGATGGCGTCCCGCCGCCTCAGCGCTTCCTCCGCCTGCTTGCGCTCGGTGACGTCGCGGGCGGTGGCGTAGATCACGGCTTCTTTCACGACCGGGACGGCCTTCCACTCCAGCCAGACCTCGGAGCCGTCCTTGCGGAGGTAGCGGTTCTCGAAGTAAGCCGTCCGTACGCCCCTGCTCAGGCTCTCCAACTCGCTCATGGTCGCCGCACGGTCCTCGGGGTGAACCCACTCGATAAACGGTTTTGCGAGCAGTTCCTCGCTGGAGTAGCCGAGCGTCTCCTCAAAGGCGGGATTCACGCGCTTGAAGTACCCATCCAAACCCGCGACGCCGAGCAGGTCGGGCGAGAACTCGAACAAGCGGTCCCGCTCCTCCTCGGCCCGCTTGCGCCCGGTTATGTCTCTGACGACGACCAGCGTCGCCGCCTCGCCCCGGTAAGCGATGGGCATCGATACCGCCTCGACGTCCACGGCCCGCCCGTCGAGCCGGAGGAACTTCTCCTGGATGAGGTCCGTGCGTTCGCCTCTCTCCTGGGTACGTACGATCCTCGTCCTCACGATTTCCCGGTAGTCAGGATGGATGAAATCCATTACGGGTTTGCCGATCAACTCCTCCGGAGAGGCCGCGCCGAAGAGCTCCGCTCCCGCAGTGTTCAGGAAGAGGACCTCCCCTCCACCGTGGACGATTATCACGTCGGGAGAGAGCTCGACCAACCGGCGATAGCGTTCCTCGCTCTCCTTGAGGCTCTTCTCCGCCCGCTCGCGCTCCCTCCGCGCTTGTGCCTCTTGTAGACCCCTCTCCACCGTCGCGCACAGGCGCGAGAGGTTCCCCTTCATCACGTAGTCGTGCGCCCCACCCCTCATCGCCTCTACCGCCGCCTCCTCCCCTACCTTCCCTGAGACGATGATGAACGGCGCCTCCGATCCCGTCGCGCGGAACATCGCCAGCGCCTCCTGCCCCGAAAAACGTGGCAGCTGCCAGTCCGAGAGGACCACCTCCCACGCTCCTCCTCCTCCTCCTTCCCCGAGCGCCCTACGCATCGCCTCCGGGGTCTCCACCCGTTCGTGCTCTGGCTCGTAGCCCCCGCGCTCTAGCTCGCGTAAAACCAACAAGGCGTCGTCTGAGGAGTCCTCCACGATCAGAACGCGCAAGCTTTTGCGGGGAGGAGGAGAAGAAGAAGAAGAAACGTTGTTGGAGCTCTCTCCTCCTCCGGGGTCGGCGGCCTTCTTCATCGCGTTTCTTCGCTGATCTCTTCGGGGGATACGAGCCCGATGCGCGCGGCGTACAAAGCCGCCTGGGTGCGGCTGGTTACGTTGAGCTTGCGGTACAGGTTGTTGACGTGGGTCTTGATGGTGCTCATGGCGACGAACAGCTCGCGTGCGATCTGCTTGTTTGCCTTGCCACGCGCTATTAGCTTCAAAACCTCGACCTCTCGCTCCGTTAGCTGTTCTGTTAGCGCCTCTGGGCTCTCGGGGGCGCGCACCTCGCGCATCAGGCGCAGAGCCGCCTCGGGGGCGAGCTGCACCTGGCCGGCCGCCGCGGCCTTGATCGCCTCGCACAGCTCGTCGGCGTCCGTGGTCTTTAGCAGGTAGCCTATCGCCCCGGCCTTGATCGCCCCCGTTACCGAGGCGTCTTCGAGCACGCTGGTTAAAGCGACGACCTCCACGTCGGGCGTTTCCTTGCGGATCTGCCTCGTGGCCTCTATGCCGTCCATCACCGGCATCAGGAGGTCCATCAAAACCACGTCGGGGGCGAGGTGCTGGGCCATGGCCACGGCCTCCTCGCCGTTCGAAGCCTCTCCAACGACCTCCAGGGCCGGGTCCAGCTCCAGGAACCCGCGCAGCCCCCGTCGGACAACCTTGTGGTCGTCGGTGATCAAGACCCGGATCGTCATCGCATGCCCTTGCCTCTCAACCTTTAGGTGGAGATCCCGCTCCACCGAAGGTTCCCCGCGACATTAGACCGTCCGCCCGATGCCGGCGTCCGCGCCCGGGGTTTTACTTATCTACAGAAGATAGATAGCCATCAAACGGTCCTTTTGTCAAGGGCGGACGGGTAGAAAGGCGGTGATCGGACGTGGACGATCCGAATGGCCTCGAACTCTGCGAACACCACGTGGAGCTCCAGCGCGAGACGGAAAGCCACCAGCGGGTCCGTCGATCGCGAACGGCGCCTTGGGGAAGGTCCGCCCGGCCAGGCTAAAGGGTGCGTAGCCGAACGGCGTCGCGGATCGCCTGGGAAGCAACTTGAACGCCCCCGGCGCCAGACCCATCCGGATCCTGCTGGTGGATTGCCAGCGGGCCGTGAGGAGGGGCCTCAAGATGCGGTTCGCTCTGGAACCGGACCTGGAGGTGGTCGGCGAGGCGGGCGACGCCACCGAGGCGATCTCGCTGGCACGCGCCCTGCGCCCCGCCGTGGTTTTGATGGACGTGGAGCTGCCGGGGGTGAGCGGCATCGCGATCACCGAGACGCTGCGTACCGTCACCCCACATAGCGCGGTGGTGATCTTCACCCTCTACGACGACGCCGCGATGAGGGCGCGCGCCCGGGCAGCGGGGGCGGTGGCGTTCGTCGCCAAGCACCAGACGGAAGAGACGCTGCTGGCGGCGATCCGGCGAGCGGCAGTGGAACACGAAAAGGAGGAGCACGGAGATGATATGCGTGACCGTCGAGATCGGTGAGGGCGCCCTTACGCGCCGGGTGCGGATCACTGCCCCGTCCATCGAGCGGGCGCTGAAGATAGCAAGTGCCGGGAAACCAGGCCGCAGGATGCGCCTCGTCTTCCCGATAGACCCCGAGGCTTTCTTCGTCCCCGAAGGTTCCGGCCAGAGGAAGGCTGCTTGAGATGAAACGCGCGGGCAGCCATTGCACCAACGAGACGATTTCTTCTCCGGAGAGCGACGAAGCGGCACACCTCACACGCACCCCGGTTGGCCTCTGAGCCTCTGAGATACGATCGTTCGGGACCGCTAGATAACAAGGAGGTCCTGCGGATGACAACTTACGTGTTAGTGGGTGGCGCTTGGCTCGGGGGCTGGTGTTGGGAAGGAGACCGACCGGTGCCGCGCCGGCGGTGAGCCCCTT
>JAIVIG010000083.1 GCA_020200675.1 Actinomycetota bacterium | reverse complement strand
GTCCAGCGAAGACCTCTCCCGATCCTCGAAGAGCCGCTCGACCGCCGCCCGCCGCATGGGCTCCGCCGTCCAGCTCGTCAGCCGCCAGACCTCCTCGTCCCCGTACCAGCGCGCGTACAGGGGATAGTTTGCCCGGTCGTGACGCCGCAGCTCGACGCCGTCGCCCTTTAGTCTCCGCGATTTTCTCAAACCTCGCACGAGGCCAATATACCCCAACCCCGCGGTTGGAGAACCCAAAAGACATGTTATAATTCTTCCAGTATGAAAGTTATTCCTGATCGATTAGTATCTCTAGGATTTGGCAAGTACGTTCGTTCCGACAAGATAGTCGCGCTCGTACCCATCGAGGAGGAGCGTGGCAGTGGCCGACGGACGCTCGTCTACGTGGATAATCTGCCCGAGCCGCTAGTGGCCGGGCGGACGGAAGGTACTATCTTGCGCGACATGGTCGGCCTCGAGAGCGGCTCCGTGGAACTCTTGCGCGAGCTGCAGGTTCAGATAGGCCAGGTACGGCCGCTCTTGAAGTCCTCCATTCGCTCGGAGGCCGGCCTCGACCTCGACAAGCTCTCCGGCCACATCTCGGATCTCACCGGAGAGCAGTAATTCCTTCGGGGGTCTTGGATCGTGGCTTCTACAACCGGGACCCCCGGAGAGTTGCGGTAGACCTCCTGGGCTGCGTCCTCGTTCACGAGACGTTCGAGGGGATCGCCTCCGGTGTGATTGTCGAGACCGAGGCGTACCTGTGTACCGACGACCCGGCCTGCCACGCTTACAGGGGGCCTGACATGCGCAATCGCACGATCTTCGGTGGGCCCGGTCTGGCTTACGTCTACCTCTCGTACGGCATACACAGGA
The DNA here is from genome assembly GCA_020200675.1 of Actinomycetota bacterium. GTDB lineage: Bacteria > Actinomycetota > Rubrobacteria > Rubrobacterales > Rubrobacteraceae > Rubrobacter_F. The sequence continues at coordinate 4,753 of JAIVIG010000083.1, read as the reverse complement.
TGATCAACGTTAATTGCGAAGAGGAGGGGAAAGGGAGTGCCGTCCTGATCCGGGCCCTCAACCCTCTGGAGGGCATGGAGCTGATGGCCGAGCGTCGGGGAAAGCTGGACCTTTGCACCGGCCCCGGCAAGCTCACTCAGGCCCTGGGCGTCGAACTCTACCAGGACGGCCACGACCTGACGGGTGACCTGCTCACCATACGTTGGGGGAAGCCCCCGGAGGGTGAGATCGTCTCCACCACCCGCATCGGTATCAGCCATGGTACCGAGCTACCTTACCGCTACCTGATCGCGAACGATCCCGATGTCTCGGTGCCGCCCAAGATCATCGTCGAGCGCGGCCTCGAACGCACCGAGCGCGCCTCCTAGCTACAGAGGAGCGACCTCCGGCGGGGCCTGGAGGACTGGGTCGGGGGGAGGGGCAGCGTCCGGGGTTGTTGCGGCCGGAGTCGTCGTCTCGCTGGCCGGGGCGGAGGATTGCGAGGTCTCATCGCCCTCAAACTTCTCTATCGGCTTGTCCTTTAGGACTTTCTGCATGTAGGTCTGCCAGACGACCGGTGGGGGAGCGAGGGGCCCAAATTGCTGGCCGCCGATAGCTAAAAGACCATCAAGGGTTGCTCCGCCCTCCGCGTACCCCATCCAGATGCCGGTCACCAGCTGCGGGGTAAAGCCCAGGAACCAGGCGTCGAAGAAGTTCTCCGAGGTTCCGGTCTTGCCGGCTACCGGCCGGTCGCCCAGGGATGCCTTCCAGGCAATACCGTGGGTGACGTTCCCGACCATGATCTCCGTGGCCTTACGGGCCACCTCTGGCTCTAGAACTTGCTCGCCTTCTTCCTGCGGCGCCGTGTACAAAACCTCTTCGTTGTCCTGCCCCTCATTCTGCACTACCTTCTCTATGGCCGTCGGCGTCACCTTGCGGCCTTCGTTGGCGATGGTGGCGTAGGCTGTCGCCATGTCTAGAGGCGAGACTTCCTGGGTACCCAACGCTATAGTCGGGTGGGGGTCGAGCTCGGTCGAGACGCCGAGCCTGTTGGCGACGTTGGCGACCGCCTCCGGCCCGTTGTCGAGCCCTCGTCCGCCCTCGTTCAGGACCAGGTCCGTAAAGACCGAGTTGTCCGAGAGCCAGAGGGCTTCTTCGAGGCTGATGGGGCCGTGATCCTCGTTTTCGTAGTTCTCGACCTCCCATTTCTCGGAATTGCCCTCCGCGTCCTTTACCACGTAGCTCTTGTTCTCCGACACGAACTGGGTCGAGGGGTCTATGCCCTGTTCCAGCGCGGCGACGAGCGCGAACGGCTTGAAAGAGCTGCCCGGTTGTCGACGGGCTTGCGTGACCAGGTTGAAGCGGGACTCCTCTTCGCGGTTGCCGACCATCGCCATTACCTTGCCCGTCTCGGGTTCGATCGATACGAGCGCCGCGTCCGGGTTCTCGGGGTCGCTCAGGTAGCCGCCCGGCTTGTACAGGGTTTCTTCGGCCGCCACCTGAGCCTTGAGGTCCAGCGTCGTGTACACGCTCAAGCCGCCCGCGAGCACCGTGTTCGCCCCGTACCGGTTCACCAACTCCTCCCGCACGAACTCCGCGAAGTCCCGGGTGAGCGGAGGGCCGGTAAGGCCCGACTCGACCATCGGGGCCTTCGGCCAGGGGTCGGGGAGCGATTCGTCGAGCGCCTCCATATGGTCCTGGCGGGTTATGTATCCGGCCTGGCGCATTCTGTCGAGCACCAGGTTGCGCTGGTTCGTCGCCTCGTCGCGGTCCGTGCCGAGCGTCGAGGGGGACCAGAGCAGCCCGATCAGGGTAGCCGACTCACCGACGGTTAGCTCGTCCGCCGATTTGTTGAAGTACGTCTCGGCGGCGGCCTCGACCCCGTAGGAGTTGCTGCCGAAGTACATCGTGTTCAGGTACATCCCGAGGATCTCGTCCTTCTCGTGCTTTCGCTCGAGCTCCACGGCTATCGCCGCCTCTTTGACCTTCCTCTGCAACGACTGATCCCCCGACAGGTACGCGTTCTTTACGTACTGCTGGGTGATCGTGCTTCCCCCCGCGACGGCCTCACCGGCCCAGATATCCCTCCATAAAGCGAGCGTGATGCCCCAGAGATCCACGCCGCCGTGCTCCCGGAACCGCTCGTCTTCCTTGGCGACAAGAGCGTCGAGCAAACTCGGCGCCATGTCCTCCAGGGCGGCTGTCTTCCGGTTCTCGCCCTGGAAGATCGTCCCTATCACCCGCGTCGACTCCTCCGTCTCCCCGACGGGCTTGGAATAGATGTAGGTTGGGTGTGAGGGCTCTGCCGAGACCTCATCGAGGTTCTCCACCGCCTTGACGAGCCCCACGTATCCCCCCGCGACGAACGCGAGCGCCGCGACGAAGCAGCACAGGACGAAGATCATCGCCCAACGTAGGACTCGGGCCTTACGGCTCTCCTTTTCGTAGCTCTGCTTTTTCTTGGGGGCTGCGGGCGGTTTCCTGGCAACCTTCCCGGGTCCCGGAGCCGTGGCGGTCCTGCCGCCCCGTTTTTGGTAGGTGCGAACCATCGATGAGGTATAGTACATGAATAGCCAGGTGGTTACAGTATATTGCGAATTGATTGCGATTAATTAATGAGTGTCACATCTAAGATCGACGGGATCTACGCGAACGCCGTCGACGTTATCCCCCGCGAGGAGTTGGACCGCCGTTTGAAGAGCGGGGTCACGTTGAGGGTCAAGCTCGGTTTCGATCCCACGGCCCCGGATATCCACCTCGGGCACGCCGTGGTTCTCAGGAAGCTGCGTCAGTTCCAGGATCTCGGGCACACGGCGGTGCTCGTCATCGGGGACTACACAGCAAGGGTGGGGGATCCTTCGGGCCGCTCGAAGACCCGTCCGATCCTCTCCCCGCAACAGATAGAGGAGAACACGCGCACCTACCTCGAACAGGCTTACCTGATTCTGGACCGCGAAAGGACCGAGGTTCGCCGCAACTCCGAGTGGCTTGCGCCAATGAGGATGTCGGACGTAATAGAGCTAACCCGCGCCACTACCGTGGCCCGCATCCTGGAGCGCGACGACTTTAGCAAACGGTACGCGGCGGGCGACCCTATCACGCTGACCGAGCTGCTCTATCCTTTGTTGCAGGCCTACGACTCGGTCGCCATCGACGCCGACGTCGAGCTCGGGGGGACCGACCAGCTCTACAACCTCCTCATGGGCCGGCACATCATGGAGTACTATGGCAAGAGGTCCCAGTGTGTCCTGACCACGCCGCTGCTCGTCGGCACCGATGGCACGGCCAAGATGAGCAAGTCCCTTGACAATTACATAGGCGTCGCCGACGAGGCCAGAGAGATGTTCGGCAAAGCCATGAGTATCCCCGACGAGCCGATGCCCGACTACTACTCCCTCGTGCTCGGCCAAGACTCCCCGGAGGCCCCGCCCGTCGAGCAAAAGCGCGAGTTCGCCCGCTCCCTGGTCCGCATGTTCCACGGTGAGGAGGCCGTCGCCGACGCCGAGAAGCACTTCGACACCGTCGTCCGGCGTGAGGTCCCCGAGGATGCCCCCGAAGTCATCCTGCCCGAGGGTATGAGAGAGGTTTGGATCGTCGACCTCATAACCCGCGCCGGCTTCGCAAAGACCAACGGCGAGGCTCGGCGCCTCATAAGGGGCGACGCCGTCCGGCTCGACGGCGAGACCGTCGAGGACGAGAGGCTCTCCCTCCCGACGGAATCTCTGGAAGGCAAGGTCCTCCAGGTCGGCAAGCGACGCTACGCCCGGCTCGCAGCCCCGCGCTAAGCTTCTCGAAAAAATACCCCGATTCGCTTGACGCTTATCCAAACCGCGCTACAATACCCCTCGCCGACATCTGAGGCAGCCCGGTTCGTCCGGAACGGTGGGAATCATAAGGTTCTACATAAACTCAGACGAAGTGCCCCGCCGAGAGGCGAGGGGTTTGTTGGGTCGGCGTGAAAACGGAGAGAGGGAGCGCAAAAAGCCCGCGCGGGTCCTTTGACAGGCGCGGACAAAGTGCTATAATCTCTCAACCGATGACCGGAAGCGATTTGACAACCGAGGCGGCGCGATAAGGTAACTTCCCGACAGATTGGGAAGGCGCCCGAAGCCCACTCACCGAGTGGGTTTTTTGTCGCCCCGAGGAGGTCGATCTCCGGTACGGCTCCGCCGAGAGGCGAGGAGCTTGGAGGCTTTGAAAACTGAATAGTAGCGAAAGACCAAGTAGTGACATAGGTAAACCCGTCATTACAAACGTCGAGACTGACTCTCCGCGATCCGAGAGTAATCTGGAGATCGCCGCCGCGGGTAACGCCCGCGAACCTAATAGCTTTTAGCGGGCCTTATGGCTCGTAACGATAGCTAGTTCGGAGAGTTTGATCTTGGCTCAGGACGAACGCTGACGGTGTGCTTTAGACATGCAAGTCGAACGAGAAAGCCCTTCGGGGTGAGTACAGTGGCGAACGGGTGAGTAACACGTGGGCAATCTGCCCCTCGCAGGGGGATAACCGGGGGAAACCCCGGCTAATACCCCGTACGCTTGCGGAGTCGCATGGCTCCGTAAGGAAAGGTAGCTTCGGCCATCCGGCGAGGGATGAGCCCGCGGTACATTAGCTAGTTGGTGGGGTAACGGCCCACCAAGGCGACGATGTATAGCTGGTCTGAGAGGATGATCAGCCACACTGGGACTGAGACACGGCCCAGACTCCTACGGGAGGCAGCAGTCGGGAATCTTGCGCAATGGGCGAAAGCCTGACGCAGCAACACCGTGTGAG
>JAIVIG010000082.1 GCA_020200675.1 Actinomycetota bacterium | reverse complement strand
CTTCCCGGCCATCTTGCTCACGGCCATTCTAGTCCCTCCTTTGCAGCGCCACGGACTCTATGGCGGTCTCCAGAGCCTGCTCCGGAGAAGCGTCTCCCGCGATCACGCTCGCGACGGCGACCTGCATCGCGGTGGATATGTTCTGGTACGCCTCCGATGCGGGCCGGTTCCGGGCGTACTCATCGAGGTGCTCCCTGAAGGTCTCCGTGTACTCGTTGCCCGTGTACTCGGAGAGGTCGAAGACGCTCTGGCGGGGCGGCAGGTACCCGCCCGCGTTACACCAGCCGGCCATGCCCCGGTCACCGACGAAGGTGTAGAGCAGAAAGTCTACGGCGGCCCTCTGCTTGGCCTCGCTCTCGGCGAAGATACCCCAGATCCAACCACCCGCCGTGGTGGCGTGCGTGCCGCCACCCTCCATGGAGGGTATGGGGGCGACGCCCCACGTGGAGGTGAACTCTTCTTCCCCCGTTACCTCTTTCAGGATACCGACCTGCCAGTTGCCCCCGAGGAACATCCCCACCTCACCCGCGTTGATGTCCGCGTTGAGGTCGGTCTCCTGGAGGTAGGTCGTGACCCGGGTTGGGGTTATGCCGGAGGCGACGCACTCGCCGATGAACTCCAGGCAACTGAGCATCTTCTCCCTGTTCTCCTCTTCGCCGAAGACGGGGTTGCCCTCCGTATCGACCAGCTCTCCGCCCTGGGCCCAGAAGTACGGCCACAGAGAGGTGGTGACGGTAGCCTCATCCCTGCCGGCCGGAAACAGGTAAGGGGCCAGACCTTCATCCTTCAGGTCCCGGCCCACCTCCAGCACCTCGTCCCAGGAGGCGGGCGGCTCGGGGACGAGGTCCTTCCGATAGTACAGAACCCGGACGTCCGTCGTAAACTGCAACCCCTTGATGGTGCCCCCGTCCCCGAGCATCAAGTTCTCGGCGAAGGGAAAGTAGTCGTTCGTCACCCCGGCGTCCTCCAGGTACGCGTCCAGCGGATAGACGTACTCGTAGAAGCGCGGGAAGACGTACGAGTCTATCTGCGCGATGTCCGGCGTGCGGTCCTCGTTTGCCTGTTTCAGCAGCCTCGCCATCGCCCCCCCGCCACACCCCGCGCCTCCTAGAAGGAGCCCCGCACCCGCAAGCCCCGCGCCGCCCAGCCTCAAAAACTCCCGGCGGCTCACGCGCCTCTTGTCCACGAACATGCACTCCTCCTTCCCCACAAAATATTCTACCCGTTGTCTCTGCCACGCACATCCGGCTCCCCCAAAGCGTCCACGCGAGCCCATTCTGTAAAATACCCGGAGATCGGCGCGTAAGGAGAGCGGGAGGCGTCTTGACCGGGGTGTTCGTTGTCGGCTCGATCAACCAGGACTTCGTCCTGAAGGTCGAGCGCCGCCCGGAGCCCGGCGAGACCGTCACCGGCGCCGAGCTCGCCCTCTACCCCGGCGGCAAGGGCGCCAACCAGGCCATCGCCGCCGCCCGCCTCGGCGCCGAAGTGGCGATGCTCGGAAGGGTAGGCGAAGACTCCTTCGGCAAGGAACTCGTAGAGAACCTGCGCGACAACGGGGTGGAGACGGGCCGGGTAGAAACCGTCTCCGACGCGCCGACCGGCTCCGCCTTCATCACCGTGACCCCCGACGGCGAGAACGCAATCGTCGTCTCACCCGGGGCCAACCGCCGCTTCGGTCCCGACGAGGTAGCAACCGCCTCCGAAGACCTGGAACGGGCGCGGGTGCTCGTCGCCCAGCTCGAAGTAGAGGTCGAAGCCGTTGAGACGGCGGCCCGCATAGTAACCGGCAACGGGGGGAGATTCGTACTCAACCTGGCGCCCTCGCACGAGGTGCCCGGCGAGTTGCTCCGCCTCTCCGACCCGCTCGTCGTCAACGAGCACGAGGCGGCGTTCCTGCTCGGAGAGGACGCGCGAGACCCCGAAGAGTCCGCCGGTAAGTTGCTGGATCTCGGCCCGCCTTCGGCCATCGTAACTTTGGGCGCCGCTGGCGCGATCCTCGCTACCGGGGAGTCTTCCCGGCATTTCCCCGCCCCCGAGGTCCAGGTCGTAGACACCACCGGAGCCGGGGACGCGTTCATGGGAGCGCTGGCGGCGAAGCTCGCGGAGGGCGCGCTACTCGAAGAGGCCGTCCCTTACTCGGTAATAGCCGGGGCCGTCGCCGTGACGCGAGAGGGGGCCCAGGGCTCGTTGCCGACCCCGGAGGACGTAGAGAAGCTCAGTAGCGAGCGGAGTTAGGAGTCGATACTAGATTGCCGAAAACCATCCGGCGTTCACCTCCACGACCTCTACCTGCCGCGTTGCAACCCCGAGCTTGAGATCCTTCAGCTTGTCTATTAGCTGTTCGCCGTCTATGAGGTCTATAGGCGGCGCGCCATCACGCGTTGCCTCCGCGCTTGCGTCTCGCGTGAAGCTACCTGTCGTGATAATCAGACCCTTGTCTGCCCTGCCGACCATCGCACCGCGGAAGTCCCTTACCACTCCAGAAGAGATGGTATTCCGGTAGCGTTTGCACTGAAATATTACTGGGAAGCTCAGCAGCCCGGCCAAGCGCATCACACCGTGGCCGTCGATACCACCGTCACCCGAACGCCCCGTAACCTCCACCTGTATGAAGCCAGATTCTCGCAATAAACGCTGGCACAAGCGCTCGAAAGCATCGGGTGGCATCTCCAGAAGCGTGGTCAGAAGCGTCTCGCGCCAGGAAGCTGTTTCTTCCTCGCCAGTCTCTGGTTCGGTTTGTCTTTCTTTTGCCTCCGTAGAATCGATTCGTCCCTGTCTCTCACGACGAGACTGTTCTCGCACTACCCGAACCACAATTCGTGGATCTACCGTCTTCAGATCGCCGCCTTTAGGAGTTAGAGCCCAAACCCCGCGAGCAGAGTTTGTTATCAGGCCGTACTTCTTCAGGTAAGTGCGTGCCCAAGCTAACCTATATCCGAGTTCGGTCTGGTTGCTCTTCCCAGGATGTGGCTGTTCTATAACCTCTTTCGAAGGTTGCAGATCTTCGATGATCTGCTCCAAAAGTTCGGCGGTAGACGCACTACCGCCCAAGCTGCGTAGTGCCTTTAGCGTAGGGTTCAGAAGCTGATCATATGTTGGCACGCCTCCCATGCCAAGTATATTAAGCTCGCCGAGCGAGAGACGCTACATACTCCCGTTCCTCTTCGCCGAAGAAGGGCGGGTCACCGGCGCGGGCGTTCTTCCGGGCTCGCTCGGGCTTGCTGGTCGCCGGGATGACGCAGCTTACGCGCTCGTCAGAGAGGACGAACTTGAGGAGCGCCTGCCCCCAGGTCTCGACGCCGAACTCGCGCAAGGGCTCGAGATCCCTTTCGGACGGGGCATTGCGGACGAGGCGGCCGCTGCCCAGGGGGACCATCACGATCACACCGAGGTCGAGCTCCGCGGCGAGCGGCAGAACTTCCCGCGTCACCGCCGTGTCGGCGACGTTGTACGGAACCTGCACGAAGTCGATCCGCCCCCCGCGCATCACGTCCATCAGCGCTGGAAAGGCCGAACGCGAGTAGTGCGTCGCCCCCACAGAGCGGACCTTGCCCTCGCTCTTTAGCTCCTCCAGCATGTCTAGCCGCTTCTCGACGGCGACGAGGTTGTGTACCTGGTAGAGCTCGACCCGGCCGTCGAAGAAGCTCAAGGCGTCATGGATCTGGCGCTCCGCCTCCCGGTCGTCAGAGGTCCAGACTTTGGTCGCCACCGTCGCCCGGTCGCGGCCGTATTTCTTGAGGGCGTCGCCCAGCACGCGCTCGGCCTCGCCGTACATCGGGGAGGAGTCGAAGAGGGTTACGCCCGCGTCGAGGGCGGCTCGCACGACCTCGTGGCGCGCCTCTTCCTCTCGTCCTCGTACGTCGAGGACCTGCCAGGTCCCGAGGCCCACGGCCGAGACCTCTACGTCGCTGCGTCCGAGCCTGCGGTATTGCATCTTAGCCACCCTCACCTTTCGACGGCGCGAAGGATTCTTCGGCGCGGTTCTCCAGCCCGGCGACGGTGGCGAGGAACCATTCGGGGCGGGGACGTACCTCTTCGGTTTCGGGGTCGTAGAAGACCTGGGCGCTCGTACCTTCGGCGACTGTGCGTCCGTTTTCGTAGCTCTCGCCGGCGCGGAGCTCGTGGTCAATGACGAAGGAGCGGTTGCCGACGGTGCGGATGCTCGCGGAGCAATGGAGGGCGTCTTCGAAGTAGATCGGGGCTTTATATCGTACGTTGGCCTCTGCGATGACGTAGTACACCCCGGGTATGTCCCCGGCCTGCAACGACCCGAGCCCGGCCCTCTCGGCCAGGGCGTTCAGGTACGCGATCCGGGCCGCCTCGAAATACTCCAGATGAACGGCGTTGTTGACGTGACCGTAGGGATCGAGGTCCTGGTAACGGACAGAGATCTTCTGTACCACGGAGGGGTTCTTCAAGGATACGCCTCTCTAAACGTCGGTCTCTTCTGGTGGGCGATTCTACCAGTTGGACAAATTCACAATACAGCACGGTCTATCTGGTTTAATGCGTGTGATGGAGGAGTCCGAGGAACTTCTAGAACAGGGAGAAACGCTCGCGGGGGAGGGCCTTCTGAAGGAGGCGCTCTCGCGCTTCGAGCAGGCGCTGGCCCTAGAGCCTGACAACCCCGAGGTGATAGAGGCCACGGGCCGGGCTCTCCTGGACCTGGGACGCACCGAGGAGGCCGAGGCGAGCTTCCTCGACGCGCTGGAACTCGATCCCGAGTGGGTCGCCCCGCGCATGGGCCTCGCCCAGCTGGCCATGCGCAACGACGAGCCGTTCAAGGCGCTGCACCACCTGGAGCGGGCGACGGCCCTGGACCCCGATTACCCGGACACCTTCGTCGAGCTCGGGCGCTACTACGGCTTTATGGGCGAGCCGGGCCTGGCGCGCGCGACCTTCGAGCGGTGGACGCGGGCCCACCCCGAGGACGCGGACATGCTCATAAACGCCGGCCTCACCGCCTTCGACGCCGCCGACTACGCCCAGGCTCTGGGGTTTTTCGGGAGGGCTCTGGAGGTCGCCCAGGAGGGCCAGCAGAAGAGCGGGGCCCGCACGTTTCGGGCCAACTCTTTGGACATGCTCGGCCGCTACCCCGACGCGATAGACGAGTACGAGCGGGTGATAAAGTACTCGCCGGAGTGGTGGGAGGCGCACGCGAACCTCGGCATCTGCCACGCCCGCAACGACCACCCCGAGGAGGCAGAGAAGGCCTTCCGGCGAGGCCTGCGCGAGTGCCCCGGCTCGCCGGAGATAAGGGACGAGCTCGCCGCGCACCTCCTCGCCGAGAACAGGAGCCTCAAAGAGGCGCTCGCCCTAGCCGAAGAGGCCGTGGCGATGGGGCAGGACGAGATCCGCCACCTCTACACTCTGGGCGAGGTGCGCCTGGCTCTGGGCGACGAGGAAGGGTCGGCCGAGGCCTACAGAAAGGTCCTGAACCTGGACCCCGACGACCCGAACGCACACCTGGAGATCGGGCTCTACCACGAGCGCCGCGGCGAGGTCGAGAGGGCCGAGGAGCACTTTGTCGAGGCGCTAAAACAAGACCCCGGCAACCCCCGCGCCCTCTACTCCTACGCGAGCCTCTACTATGCTACCGACGACCTGGAAACCGCGGAGGAGCTCCTCGTGCGGGCCATCGCCGTCGACACCGGCTACTCCCCCGCCCTCTCGGCGCTCGCGAGCATAAGGGCGCGCCGCGGCGACTATGCCGCCTCCCTCGACTACATCGAGAAGGCAGTCGACGCCGGAGAGCAGGACGCCGAGCACTTCGAGCAGGCCCTGGAGTTCGCCCCCCTGCGCGAACACCCGAAGTTCCGCACCCTCCTCGCCCGCATGGGCGCCCCCGGAAACCGGGAGAATGGTACGTGACAGGAGCGAAGGTTCCTTGTCGCTCCCTTTAGCAGCTGGCCTGTTCCTCGTCCTCACCGGTCTCGTCGCCCTCTCCTTCGGCCTCTACGCCCTCTTGCGCGGCGGCCGGGGCCAGAGGGGCGGCATCGGTCCCCTCTCTGAGCGCGGCGTACACGTCGTGGCCGGCGTCAGGATGCCGGTTCGTCCTGACACATACGCTGCCCCCCGCGCCGCGCTAGGCTGATCTTTGCTTCGGAGACTTCAGACAGAGAAGTGAGACAACAGAGTAATGATGCCGAGAACGAAGGCCACCGCCCCGCCCACGAGCATCCTCACCCCGGCTATGGCGTGGATTCCGCGTTCGGGAATGGGACCCAAACCACCGCGTTGTCCCCGACCCCCCCGCAGGAGGGCGTAGAGGCCGAAGCCCAATCCGGCCAGCCCTCCCAAGGTGAGCCACAACCCTAGAGCCAAAGGTAGGGAAATGAGTTGCAACCGAAGCACTCCTTCCGGTGGTCGCGTCGAGCCTATACCTTAACGCGCCAGCCGGGCCTTGGTCGGCTAGCGGAAACCCTGGCCTTCCGCGCCGTGCTCCGGCGGGGCGACAGGTCGGGCTACTTCGAGCACCTGTAAGCGATTCTTAAGGGAATCTTAAGGACTGGCCGAGGAGATTGCGCTATATTCGAAGCCGGGCGGGGCGTAGCAGCCGCTTAGAACCTCGATCCTACTGATCTGTGCGGAGGCTGCTAAACGCTGTGGTAGGATCGGCTCATGGACAACTCACTTTCAAAGGAAGCCACAGACTGGCGCGAGGGAAGGCGCTTGAGAGCCTGGGAGCTCAAGAAG
>JAIVIG010000346.1 GCA_020200675.1 Actinomycetota bacterium | reverse complement strand
GGCATCGCCCGGAAAGTCTGTTAAGCCTTTCGTAAGGAGTCGGTAACGCCTACGCAAGATCCACCGGCTAGTATCGATGTTGTGTTAACGACGCGTTTAAGAAGAGTACTTTGGGCTAACACGGTAACGTGGTAGCGGCACACGGGCTATACCTTGCCTCACGGTCTTTGGTGTCAAGACGTTGTTCCATCAGAAAAGGCGGGGAAATGAGCGCTTAGATGGCGAAGATCCTGATAGTTGACGACGAACCGAACATCCGGGAGGTCGTGGGCTTGTACCTGCAGCGGGAGAGTCACACCGTTGTTGAGGCTGCTGACGGCGAGGAGGCACTGGAACTGTACCGGCGGCACCGGCCTGATCTGGTAATCCTGGATCTAATACTGCCCAAGCTGGACGGGCTGGAGGTGTGTCGTCGCATCCAGGCTGAGTGCCGCGTGCCCCTGATCATGTTGACCGCCAAAGGCGAGGAGGAGGACCGCGTCCTCGGCCTGAAGGCGGGCGCCGACGATTACGTGGTCAAGCCTTTTAGGCCACGCGAGCTGGTGGCGCGGGTCGCGGCGCTGCTCCGGCGGGTAAACGAAGCTTGAGGGGTACCGGCGGACGGGAGGGTGCTCACGTTCGACGGACTGCGGATCGACTCCGACGCGCGCGAGGTGGTAGTCCGGGACGCGCCCATAACCTTGACGGCGCGCGAGTTCGATCTGCTCTACTATCTGGTATCCCATCCTGGGGAAACGTTTACGCGGGACCAACTTATGGAGGCGGTATGGGACCATGCGTTCGCCGCCGACCCTAGCACGGTAACCGTACACGTGCGCCGCCTGCGCGAGAAGCTCGAGACCAACCCCAAGCAGCCACACTACCTCCAAACTGTGTGGGGTGTGGGCTACCGGTTTGACGGCGAATGACGAGCTCCCTACGGACCGCTGGCGTTGCGCTGCTGTTCCTGGCCGGGGCTCTGGCAATCACGCTCGCGGTCGCCGCGAGCGTGTTCGGCGTATCGACGAGCGACCTTCCGAGGTTGACGTTGGTCCTCGTCGGCGCCGGTGGTGGGATCGGGCTTTTGGCGTTGCTGTTGATGTGGCCGAAGGTGCTAGCTCACCTCGGGGGCGTGCGGGCGCAGCTGGTGGGTATCGGTCTCATCTGCAGCCTCTTGCTCGTCGGCATGGTGCTCGCCGGGTCGCAAGCGATGTTCATCGCCGGGCACGATCTTTCGATCTTGCTGACGATGCTGCTCTTCGCCACGCTGCTGTCGGCCGGCTTCAGCCTCTACGGGGCGGCGCCGATTGCGCGACGCATTTGGCAGCTACGGGAGGGAACGGCGCAGCTGGCGAACGGCGAGTTCGAGCGAGAGTTCTCGGTCGATGGCCACGACGAGATCTCGCAGCTCTCCGAAGACTTCAATAGGATGGCCGCGGCGCTCAAAGAGGCGGAGGTGCGCGAGCGCGGGCTCGAGCAGGCGCGGCGGGACCTTATCGCCGCCGTCTCCCACGACCTGCGCACGCCGCTCGCGGCCGTGCTCGCCCTGGTCGAAGCGGTGGCGGACGGTGTCGTCCCGGATCGGGAGACCGAGACCCGCTATCTCTCCTCGGCCCGGAGGGAACTCGTGAACTTGGGACGGCTCATAGACGACCTCTTCGAGCTCGTGCAGATCGACGCCGGCGCGCTGCGGCTGAACCTGGAGCCTGCCTCGTTCCGGGATCTCGCCTCCGACATGCTCGCGAGCTTCCAGCCCCAGGCCAAGCGTAAAGGCGTGCGACTGGTCGGGGAAGTCTCGGAAGATGTGGACCCGGTGCTGGCGAACTTTCCCAAGCTCCAGCGCGTGCTCCACAACTTGATCGGTAACGCCCTGCGCCACACCTCCGCTGGCGGCAAGATCTCCTTGCGGGCGGAGCATCGCAGAGGAGTAGTGCAAGTGGAGGTTGCCGACACGGGCGGAGGTATCCCCTCGGAAGAGCTGCCGCGCATATTCGAGCGATCGTTCCAAGGCGAGGAGTCGCGGACTCTCCCCCCGGAGACAGGAATATCTCCCGGCGCCGGTCTGGGACTGGCGATCTCGCGCGCCCTGGTCGAGGCGCACGGCGGCGAGATCGGCGTCGAGAGCGAGATCGGCGAAGGTACACGCTTCTACTTTACGCTGCGCCGGGCGTAGAGCGTGGGTCTTTCGCGGCATTTTAGAATGGTGCTGGGGATAGGAACACTCTTACATTTCAGGGAGGCCGGAACAGCGTGAATAAATACGTGCGACGCGCGGTGATCGGGCTGCTGGCAGGGGGAGCGTGCAGCGCGGTGTTGGCGGCGACGTTGGGCAACGCCCTCTTGGGAGTAATTTTGGGGGTCCTGGCAGGCGTCGGCTATGCTCTGGCCTTTCGTCTGACGCCACGTGCTTACGTGGACAGCGGTATGACGGCCGCGGCTTTGGGCGTGCCGCTGTGGACAGTAATCAACGTGATCGCGCTGCCGCTATTGTCGGGCGAGCAGCCACAGTGGACGGCCGAGGGGATGCGGGAGCTGTTTCCGGGGCTGGTGGGTTGGGTTCTCTACGGCGCGTCTTTGGGATTGGTGGCGCAGGCGTTGGGAGACCTGGCCCGGTGGAGACTGGGGCCAGAGTATGCGCCGTCTCCGCCCGAGCGGGAGATCGAGACGCGCGTCGTGATCCTGGGCGGAGGCTTCGCGGGCGTGGGAGTGGCCGAGCACCTGGAGAAAAAGTTCGGGGCTGACCCATCGGTGGAGTTCACGCTGGTGAGCGATACCAACGCGCTGTTGTTCACACCGATGCTGCCCGAGGTGGCCGCGAGCAGCCTGGAGCCCACGCACATCAGCAGCCCGCTGCGCACGAGCCTGCGCCGCACCGCCGTCGTGCGCAAGCGCGTGGATAAGATCGACCCGGAGAGACGCGAGGTGCTGTTGGCGCCGGATGCCGGCTCGCTCGAGGGCGAAGAGTTGGCTTACGATCATCTCGTGTTGGTCGTGGGGTCTGTCCCCAACTACCTGGGCATGGAAAGTCTTGAGAATGAGGCGTTCGACTTCAAGACGCTCTCGGATGCGATCCGCATCCGCAACCACGTCATCGACATGTTCGAGCGCGCAGACCGCGAGGCGGACCCTGAGGTTCGCCGCCCGCTGCTGACCTTCGTGGTGGCGGGCGGCGGCTTCGCGGGCGCGGAGCTGGCCGGCGGACTGAACGATTTCGTGCGCGGCATGCTGGTCCACTACCCAAACGTTCCAGAGGAGGAAGTGCAGGTCATAGTGCTCCACGCGGGGGATCGTATCCTGCCGGAGCTGAGCGAGTCTCTGGCCGCCTATGCCCTCAAACGCATGAAGGAACGAGGCGTAACGTTCAAGCTAGAGACCCGCGTGGCCGATGCCAGGCGGGGTGTGGTCGTGCTGGACTCCGACGAGGAGATCCGTGCCGAAACGCTGGTTTGGACGGCGGGGAATACACCGAATCCGTTGCTGGAGGACCTGGCCGTAGAGCTCGACAAGCGCGGCGCGGTGCTGGTGGACGAGGACTTGAGGGTGCCAGGTCACGAGGGGCTGTGGGCGGCGGGGGACTGCGCCGCCGTGACGGATGCCAGGACCGGCGAGCCCTCCCCGCCCACGGCCCAGTACGCGCTGCACGAAGCCTACGCGCTGGCGCACAACATCCACGCCGGCGTGCGCGGAAAGTCGCCCAAGCCTTTCCACTACAAGGGTTTGGGGACGCTGTGCGTCGTGGGGCACCAGACCGCGTGCGCCGAGATCAGGGGTGTGCGCTTCTCCGGATTGGTGGCCTGGATGATGTGGCGCGCCGTCTACCTGTCCAAGCTGCCGGGATTGGAGCGTAAGGTGCGCGTGTTCGTCGATTGGAACATCGAGCTGTTCTTCCCCCGCGATATCGTGCAGACGATCGAGCTGGATAAATGAGCTCCTTACGGACGATGGGGATTGTCTCCGGCCTCGTCGTCGGTTATCTGGGCGGGGCTGTCATCTGGGCGCTGGGGTTGGCCTCGTTGATGACGGGCGCGGTGCTTGGCGGGTTGTACGGTCTGCTCTTCGCGCTGCTGGTAGCGCGGCGGGCGGTGAGCCCGGGCGCGGGGTTGCTCTGGGGCCTCGGCTACGCGTTCTTGCTGTGGCTGGCCGGTCCCGCGGGGCTGTTCCCGTTGCTAGGCGACTCAGGCGCAGCCTCGGCTGAAGCCCCGGCGATGGGAATGCTCGACACCGCCCGCGCCCACTTCCCCGAGCTGGTCGCGTACCTGCTCCTCTTCGGCATGCCGCTGGGGCTGGCGCTGGGAATATTGGGTAGCCTGCGCCCGCCGCCGGGACAGGCACGCTTTAGCTGGTCGCGGGCACTGGTCGTCGGCGGGGTGGCGGGTATCGTGGGTGGTTGGGCCTTCGGCAGGTGGATGGCGCAGGTCGACTTCTTCCCGCTCATCGCGAGTCTGGTCAACTCCGACTCTCCCACGGTAGGCATGATGATCCATTATGCGATCGCGGTCTTCATCGGCGCGAGCTTCGGCGTGTTGTTCCAGCGCGACGTGCGTGGCTTCGGGTCGTCTCTGGGCTGGGGGATGGCCTACGGCGTCCTCTGGTGGTTTCTGGGGCCGCTCACGCTCCTGCCCATCTTGGGGGGTGACGCGCCCGACTGGTCGTACGAGCAGGGTGGCGTGTTGTTCGGCTCGCTGGTGGGACACGTGATCTACGGCCTGCTGTTGGGCCTGGTCTACGCGGTGCTCGACCGGCTCTGGATAGGCTTCTTCTACGACTCCGACCCGATCAACCGCGAGGTCGAGGGTCCGGGGACGCGCACGCTGCGCTCTTTGGGCTGGGGCGCCCTGGCGAGCCTGGTGGGCGGTCTGCTGTTTAGCCTGGTGATGGTCGCTACCGGTGTGCTACCCATGATAGCCAACCTGGTCGGCGGCTCGTCGCCGGTTTTAGGCTTCGTGGTCCACATGGGGATCAGCACCATGATCGGCATGAGTTACGGCCTGCTGTTCAGCTACGAAGCCCCCGACGCCGGATCGAGCGTGGTCTGGGGCATGCTCTATGGGCTTGTCTGGTGGTTCGTGGGCCACCTAACGTTGTTGCCGGTCCTGCTCGGCGGCCCGTTCGTCTGGACCACCGAAGCCGCCGCCGCCGGACTGCCGTCGCTGATCGGGCACCTGATCTACGGCGCGGCGCTGGCGCTTATGTTCCTGCTGCTCGAACGCCGCCACGCCGACTGGGCGCGGCTCGATCCACGCATCGCTGCCCGCGAGGAGCGCCGGCAACGCCCCGTGGGAACGCCCGCCCCCGCCCTGTGGCTCTTTGTGCTTGGGCTCGGCGTGCTGCTACCGATAATGCTAGGGTAGCAGCAGAGCATCTCGTCTTCCCGCGTTTCCCGTGTTGGAGACCAGCGTCGCTCCCGTTAACCACTACATTCAACTGTTTAGTATTTCGTAAGCAATCGACAAGGGTTGCATAAGGTTTGTCGAGTACATTGGGGATGACGCACAAAGAGCGAAGGAGGCGTGGTCAGGAGGTTGTGTCCATAAACTTCTGTAAATTGATGGCCCGCTAGAAGAAAGGGCCATCGTCCTCCAAGATGGTTGGTGTCTGAAGTTACCCGATCAGAGAACGGAGTGACGATGACCAAAGATCATCGT
>JAIVIG010000081.1 GCA_020200675.1 Actinomycetota bacterium | reverse complement strand
CTCGCAGAGTTGAGGATCGAGCTACGCAAGGCAAAGGAGCGGTTGAGACACAAGAAGCACGTCATCCTCGGCTGCATCCGGCAACCGGGCTTCGCGGTTTAGGTGTTTGAGCAGAGATCAGTATGACGGCGGCCCTGGCCGAACTGCACCCCAGAGGCGACCGGCGAGCGGCAGCGCGCACCGCCACGGTAGCCCTCACGGGCGGGTCAGCCGTGGGTCCTCTCTTCGGAGGCGTCCTCGCCGAGTACGGACCTTACTCCCTGGTGCTTCCCTACCTGGCGAACCTCGGGCTCCTGTTCCCCGTGATCGTCGGCTTATGGGCGGCCGTGCCGGAGACCGTCGCGCCCAAGCCCAAGGAGGAGAGGTCGTGGAGGATAAGGCGACCACGGGTGCCCGCCGGGGTTCGCTATCCCTTCGCCCTGGGGTCGGGCGTATGCTTCGTCGCCTGGGCGGTCGCCGGGCTCTTTATCGCCCTGGTCCCCTCCTACGCCGCGTCGCTGCTCGATGCGGACAGCCTCCTCGTCGGTGGGGGCGCTGTCTCGGTCATGCTCGGGGCGGCTTGCGCCGCCCAGGTTGTGGCCAGGAGGGCCCCGGTGCGGTGGGCGATGGCTTCGGGGGTTGGGGGTGCTCACGGCGCTCCTCGCGGCGCGGCGAGGATACGATCGGGTTTGAAAGCACGAAACACTGTCCTTAACATGGAGTGCTGCGCCAGGTAGCGTGGCCCGAGGACAAAGCGGCCCCAATAGCGGCCCGGCGGCATCGCCGCTTCGCAGGCCAGAGAAGGAGGACGCAATGAGCGAAGGAACACCCTACTCTATCAACCTGGACGAGGCGTTCGGTTTCCTGGAGCTCGTTGACGTCCGGGAGCTCGCCGGGGCGGTCGAAGACTGATAGTACAACCAGACGCTCTGCCGCATAAACGATTGCGTGGTGCGGCTCGGCGTCATGCAAGGCGAGTTCCACTGGCACCACCACGACGAGGAAGACGAGTTCTTCTACGTGGTGGAAGGGCGTTTCCTGATCGACCTCCAAGAAGAAGGTCGGACAGTCGAACTCATACCGCGGCAGGGGTTCAGCGTCCCGAGGGGCATGGTGCATCGGACGCGGGCCCCGGAGCGGACCGTGATCCTCATGTTCGAGGGCGCCGGAGTCATCCCGACCGGCGACGGAGGCAACGAGCTCGGCCCTGCGCGGAGATGATCCCAGAGCCCATGCCCACCGCAGGTGTGGCGTGATCCCGGCGCAGAACCGCGAGATATTCGACGCCCACCTTCACGTAATCGACCCGCGCTTCCCGCTGGTCCCCAACAAGGGATACCTGCCGGCCCCCTTTACCGTGGAGGACTACCTGGAGAGGACGAAGACGTTGGACGTGGTGGGAGGCGCCGTGGTCTCGGGTTCCTTCCAGGCGTTCGACCAGGGCTACCTCATCGACGCCCTGGAGCGGCTGGGTCCCTCCTTCGTAGGCGTCACCCAGCTCCCGTCCTCGGTATCCGACGAGGAGGTGCTGCGGCTGCACGCGGCGGGGGTGCGGGCGGTGCGGTTTAACCTGTACCGGGGCGGCTCGGAGACCCTCGACCAACTCGAGCGCCTCGCCCTTCGGGTACACGACCTGGCCGGGTGGCACGCGGAGCTATACGTGGATTCGAAGGACCTGCCGGAGCTCGAGCCCCGCCTCGCCGCTCTGCCCAGGGTGGCGGTAGATCACCTCGGTATGACCCGGGAAGGCTCTTCCGCACTGCTGCGCCTCGTCGGGAGGAGCGTAAAGGTGAAGGCGACTGGCTTCGGCCGCGTCCGGTTAGACGTGCCCGAGGCGCTCCGGGAGATCGCCGCGGTCGATCCGGGCGCCCTGATCTTCGGCACCGACCTGCCCGGCACCCGTGCCGAGCGTCCCTTCGAGGAAGCCGACGTCGACCTGATCGTGGAGGCCCTTGGGGAGCCGCTGGCCGACCACGTGCTCCGCGAGAACGCCCTGGATTGGTACATGCGGTGAGAGCCACGGAGTTGAAGGCGGGCCGTCACCTACCTCCCGGGACCGTCGGCTGCTTGCGGGCTTTCTGATCGCCGCATCGTGTGCTAGCTTAAGACTATGGATAATTCTAAGATCAGGGTACGCTACGCGCCGAGTCCGACGGGGTCGCTGCACGTCGGCGGGGTGCGTACCGCGCTCTTCAACTGGCTATTTGCCCGCAAGAACAACGGCACGTTCGTCCTGCGTATAGAGGACACGGACCTCGAACGCTCCACCGAGGAGTCCGTCGAGCAGCTAAAGCGGTCCCTGCGTTGGATCGGCCTGGAGTGGGACGAGGGTCCCGAGATCGACGGTCCCTACGGACCCTACCGCCAGACCGAACGCTTCGACCTCTACCGCGAGGCCGCGCAGAAGCTCCTCGATTCGGGGGCCGCCTACCGGGACTTCGCAACCGCCGAGGAGCTCGCCGAGCTCCGGGAGGAGGCGCGGGCCGAAAAACGGCAGCCGATCTACACCGGCGGAGAGTACCGCGAGATGGACCCCGAAGAGGCGCGGCGTAGGGCGGAGTCCGGGGAGCCTTTCACGGTGCGCATGAAGACGCCACGCGAGGGGCAGACCGTCGTGCAGGACCTCATTCGCGGCCCCGTGACGTTCGAGAACCAGAACATCGAGGACTTCGTCATCATGAAGTCCACCGACACCCCGACCTACAACTTCGCCGCCGCGGTGGACGACGCGGAGATGAGGATCAGCCACGTCATCCGGGGCGACGACCACCTCTCGAACACGCCGCGACAGATCCTGGTCTACGGCGCTTTAGGCTACGACCTGCCCGCCTTCGCCCACGTCCCGCAGGTCCTGGGGCCGGACAAGAAGAAACTCAGCAAGCGCCACGGAGCCGCTAGCGTGGAGGACTTCGCGGAGCAGGGGTACCTGCCGGAGGCGCTCTTCAACTACCTGGCGCTGTTGGGGGCGGGGTACGCGGCAGACGAGGAGATCTTCTCTCCCGACGAGCTGGCAGAGAGGTTCCGTATCGACAGGGTCAGCGGCAACCCGGCGGTCTTCGACGAGAAGAAGCTCACCGCCATAAACGCCGTCTACCTCAGGCGCAAGAGCCCCGAGGATCTCGCCCTCGTAGCCGCCCCGATGCTCGTCGAGTCGGGCGCCGCGACCGAAGAGGAGTTGCAGCGCGACATGCCGCGGCTCACGCAGATAATGGTCCTCCTCCGGGACCGCCTGAACCGAATAACGGAGATCCCCGAGGCGGTCGGCTACTTCTACGGCGGCGAGATCGAGTACGATCCCGAGCAGTTCGAGCAGCAACTCGGTAAGGAGTTCGTCCGCGAGAACTTCCCGGAGCTCCTGGAACGCTTGCGGGCCCTCCCGGAGTGGACGGAGGAAGCCATCGAGGAAACCGTTCGGGGTCTCGCCGCCGAGAAAGAGAAGGGCGCGCGACACCTCATACACCCTTTGCGCTTCGCCGCGACCGGACGCACCGTAAGCGCCGGTCTCTTCGAGACCCTGGCGCTCCTTGGCCGCGAGCGCACCCTGCTCAGGCTGGAAAAGGCCGTAGAACAGATGCAGCGCTTGCCCGCTTAGGAGGGTGTAGGCCGCCAGCGTCGGGCTGTCAGAAGAGCAAAAAGCCAGCCAGCGAGAGACCTTGGAACCCTTTGACGAACCGGGGGTTGTCGTTTAAACTCTGTGCTCGGTTAGTTCCGGCCCCATCGTCTAGAGGCCTAGGACATCGCCCTCTCACGGCGAAAACCGGGGTTCGAACCCCCGTGGGGTCACTCCTCACAGCCCGCTAGCTTAGCCCGGCGGGCTTTTTCATGCCAGAAACCCGGCGCCGGACCAGTCGTCAACGGAAGCAGCTCAACACGACGCGAACAGGTAAGCGGGGTCGGCCCTTCTCCTCGAGAAGTTTGCTCTCCGGTAGAGGCTCGGCGCTCGACGGTCTCCACAACACGCCTCTCCACCTTGCCGTAACCGGGTAACAGAAATCGGCTTCAGGCCCTGACGAGATCGCACAGGCTCCTCGGAGGAGGCGCCAGAGCCTTCCCCCGACGCGGTAAGCCTTACTGGGCATCGTACTGCCCCGACTCGTACTGCCCCGACTCTTCTAGCCAGGAGGCATAATCGTAGAATGCGAAGCCCTCCTGGGCATCGCGGCCCACGAGAGCCGGAACCGGCGCCTGGTTTGATCCAGGTTCTTCGGCGTTGTTCCCCGCCGGATCGTCCGGCTCAACCTCCGTCCCGGCGGACTGTCGCTGCTCGACCTTCCGGTCCGCCGAGCCTCGGTCGTTCGGGGTTCCCGTCCGATCTCCCGGCACCGGTTTCGTCTCCTCGGGGAGAGAAGCGCGGAGGTCGGGAACCTTCGCGGCAGGGGGCCCCCCTCCAACGGTGACCGTGACGTGCGTGCCCGCCTCGGCGGTTACGCCATCACCGCCTTTGGGATCTTGTTCGAGCACCCTGCCGATCTCCTGCGTACTGCTCTCCACCGTCTTCACTTCCAGGCCGAAGGGGCGGCTCCTGATGCTTTGCCTGGCCTCCTCGATCGTCTTGCCTTCGACGTCGGGGAGGACTTCGATCTGCGTGCCGCTGACACGCACGGAGATCGTCGTCCCCTCGTCGGCCGTCTCTCCGGGTTTTGGGTCCTGGCTAACCACGGTGCCGACGGGTTCTCCGCTCTCCACCGGAACATCCTCGACGACGAAGTTCGCACCGGCCATCTCTTGCGCCTCCTGCAGGGAACGAGCCCCGTTGAGGTTCGGGACCTCTAGTAGAGGAGCCGGGGTCTCTTGCGAGACCGTCACCTCGGCGACGACGGCAACGCCGCCGAGCAAGGCGAGGAACACGAGTAGGAGCAGGAGCGAACGTTCGAAGGATTCTTCGGCGGCGGCGTGACGCCGCTGTGACCTCGAAGGCAACGGCACGTTCGAGGTCTCGGTCGTGGGTGAGATAACCCTCGAAGACGCCCCCGCAATCGGACGGTCCGAGACCTCGGTGACGTCTGCTGGCGAGCCGTTCCGATTATCCACGAGCCGTTCCAACTTGGAAGGTATTTTAGAACCTTGCAAATAAGCCGCGCTTGAAGCACCGAAGGTTGTGGTTACGAGACTAGCGACGCACGACATCTTGCGCGCAGAGACTCGAAGAGGGCCGCGGACGGCGACCGAGATCGCTCTCCTGTCCAGACCCTACCCCGAAGGGGCCGACCTCCAAAAGGCGAATCTTCGAGGAGACGACCTCACCGAAGATGCGATCGGAGACGCGACTACCAGAGTATCTCGAGCTGCCCGCGTCGAGAACACCGACTAGCGATCAAAACCGGACGGACAGCGTCGGACCACGGCATACTGACCTATCCGATTGCGGGTGCTGATCGAATGGTGGTTATCCGTAGAATCCCTCCGGCCCTTCGACGAGGGCGTCCAGCGTCTCCTCGGTCTGCCGCTCATAGGCATGATGCAGGACCCTGGCGATGATCCTCTCGATCCGCACCGCCGCCTCCCACGCAAACCTCTTCCGCTCCTCGGCGTCCCGGGCCCTCCAGGCGTGGGGGCTGAAGTCGTCTTGCCAACCGACGATGTCCCAGAGGACACACCGAACGGCGTCCAGTCCCTCCTTGTGGAGCAACTCCACGAGGCCGGAAAGAGAATTTCTCTCGATCTCCCATAAGGCTTTGAGATGCTTGGGCGTGGAACTCATGGCTCGACCGTCCTCCAGCGATACACCGCTAGCACATCCTCCGCCGCTCGACGGGGTACCGTTACTACTGGTCTTTCGTGGCCTTTTGGGGTATCAGCTCGAGTTCCCGCAACGCGTTCATGAGCTTGGCGTTCGCCTCTTCGGCAGTAACGCCCGTGGTGTAGATCGACGCGTGATTACCAGTTTCGGACCACGCGATGGCTTCGGCGATGTAGGAATTGCCGTAGCACTCGGTCCACCCGTTGTTGATGTACAGCTCCATCTGCCTCGCCCCCTCCCTTGCCGGGTTCTGTTGTACCACATGCTACCTAACATACCTTAACAGGAAACTAGAAAAAAGCAACAAAACCCCCAACAATTCATTCGAAAAAGGATGATATGTGGTGGTACTGGTGGCATCGCGCACCGGACCCCCTACATAATGCACGCCGTCGAAAGTAGATCCTATTCAGGAGGCCGACGGGTTCACGCGCCGATTTATTGATCTCTGCATAGGCATCTAAACCTCGTAGCCCGGCTGCCTGATACAACCACAGATGACGTGCACCTTGTGCCTCAAGCGCTCCTTGGCCTTGCGTAACTCGCTCCGTAG
>JAIVIG010000270.1:2097-3981 GCA_020200675.1 Actinomycetota bacterium | reverse complement strand
GCCCAACGTCGTCGGCGGCGTCATCTTCCCGATAGAGTCGAAGACGGGCCTCAAGTTTGTCTCGATGGGCAACTTTGTCAACGAGGGGCAGGCGATCATCTGGCGGGCCCCGATCGTGAACAAGGCCCTTACGCAGTTGATGCGCGACGTGTACTGGGACGAGCCGGAATTCATCATCGTCGATATGCCCCCCGGTACCGGCGATGTCGCCCTTACCGTGGCGCAGATGATCCCCAAAGCCGAGGCCCTGGTGGTCACGACGCCACAGGCCGACGCCGCGCGGGTGGCGGTCAAGGCGGGCAAGATGGCCGTGCAGGCGCACCTGAAGGTCGCCGGGATCGTAGAGAACATGAGCCACGCCGAGTGCCCGTGCTGCGGTGAGGAGCTCAGGATCTTCGGTGGCGACGGCGGCGATAGGGTGGCCGGAGAACTCGGCTCAACGGTCATGGGCCGTAGCGAAGCATCTCCGAGAGTAGTGGCTCGACGAGGTCTTCCGGTTCGATCCCGAAGCCGTGGCGGCTGTAGTCGGCGAACCAGGGGCAGCCGAGCAGGTAGGGGCGCACCTCCTCCGCGGGCAGGTCCCCGCCGATCATCAGCGCATAGGCGAAGATGCGCTTGCAGCCGTGCCAGGCGGATTTCTCGGGGTCTTCGAGCCACTTCGTGTACCTGCTCCTCGCGGCGGCGACCGCGGCTCCGAAGTCCTCGATCTCCGATCCGTGCCCGGAGTAGGCCTGCCGTACCGATAGCCGTGCCAGCTCGTCGAGGCTTTCGAGCGCCCTCTGTATCGCCCCGGCGCCTTCGCGGAAGGGATTTATCCAGGCTACGTCGTCCGCGTGCACGGCGTCGCCGCAGATCAGGGTCTTCGTCTCCGTTTCGTAGAGCGAGACGTGCCC
This sequence comes from Actinomycetota bacterium, assembly GCA_020200675.1. GTDB lineage: Bacteria > Actinomycetota > Rubrobacteria > Rubrobacterales > Rubrobacteraceae > Rubrobacter_F. The sequence continues at coordinate 3,088 of JAIVIG010000270.1, read as the reverse complement.
CAGAGTGTGTCCGGGAGTGTGCAGCACTCGAAGGGTCGCCGCTCCCGTCTGGATCTCATCGCCCCCGGAGAGGGCGAAACTTACCTCGTAGGGCTCGATGGGTTGGTTTAGCCACTCGGCGCTGCAGGCTTCGCGGTCTCTGCGATTGACGAGATCCGCCTCCCATCGGTGAGCGGCGATGGGGAGCTCGTAGCGCCGCTGCAGGCCGCCGTTTCCCCCGGCATGGTCGCAGTGGTAGTGGGTGTTGACTACGAGATGCAGGTGCTCTGGCGATACGCCTGCTTCTCTCAACAGCCTCTCCGTCGCACGCAGATCGCTGCCGAACCCCGTATCCACGAGCACCGGCCGGTCCCCACGGACCAAGACCACGTTCGCGCTAGGGTACTCGCGCTCGAAGAAGACCATCCGGTCCGCAGCGTCGGTCATCCAGTCTCTCGCCGCCTCGTCTAACGCGCCAGGCGGATGCGACCGGGGAAACCGGAGAACCGCGCCCGGAGCACTTCGACACCGTCCTGATTGACGAAGCCGGCCCTCGCTGCGACCCTACGTTTCGCCTCGTCCTTCTCCACCACGGTAACGGTGCAGGAGACGGAGTCTCCCACGAAGACCGGCGCCAGGTACTCGAAGGACATCTCGGTGGCGAGGAACCCCAGGAGGCCTCCAATGTGCGTGAGCATGCTCCCCGTGAGGAGGCCCGGAATGGTCAACCGTCCGTAAGGGCTCTCCCGGGCAAAGGCCTCGTCCTGATGGTAGGGGTTGTAGTCACCGGTCACGCCGCAAAACATCGCCACGTCCCCGTCCGTGAACGTGCGCCGGAACGTAAAGGTCTGCCCGACGTACATCTCGTCGAACGCCTCCCGCAGCCGTTGTTTAAACTCCGGCGTCGCCTCCGACATTAAGTCCTACCTCCTCGTTTGCCCTATACCTCCGACTTTCGTCTCCTCTCGCCGGTCACGCCAGGGCGTCCTCCACGCGGTCGTTACCCCAGAAG
>JAIVIG010000270.1:0-2032 GCA_020200675.1 Actinomycetota bacterium | reverse complement strand
GCCCGGACGAAGTCGGGGAGCCAGGGCTCGAATTTCGCGCTCGTCAGGCACGCGACCCGGGCGGCGAGCAGGCCGTCACGCGGGAAGCACGACGGCCTCGCAAACGGAACACCGTACTTCGCGCACAGACGCTCCATGTCTCGCCACATGTACCGTCCCTTCGCCGGGTAGACGTTGAAGGGGGAGTCGTCCCAGCCCTGCTCCTTGAATATAGGACCCAGCAAGAACGGTCTCCAGGAGACCTTTACGCCCGCGGTGTGGGCCAGGTCCTCGATCCTGGAGGCCGACAGGTACGAGTACGTGCTCCCAAACTCGTACCAGAACTCGAAGTCCGGCGTGGACAAGGCGTGCTCTGGGTCGGGCTAGCTGTGAAGCACTTCGACCATCTCGCGTACGTCGTTTGCGCTGTATTCGAGTTGCTCTCGCTCTTCGTCGGAGAGGTCCAGTTCGATGATCTCCTCGACACCACCGGCTCCGAGCTTGACCGGAACGCCGACGAAGAGGTCGTTGAGGCCGTATTCACCCTGCAGGTAGGTCGCGCACGGCAGGATGCGCTTCTGGTCCAGCAGGATCGCATCCATCATCTCCACGGCGGCCGCAGCCGGCGCGTAGAAGGCGCTCCCGCTTCCCAACAACTCGACGATCTCGCCGCCGCCCCCCCGGGTTCGCTCTACGATGGCTTCGACCCGGTCTTGAGGCAGGAGCTCCGTGATCGGCACACCGCTCACGGTCGCCATGCTCGGCAATGGCACCATCGTGTCACCGTGCCCGCCCAGAACGAGCGCGAAGACTTCGCGCACCGACACCTGAAGCTCCTGGGCGATAAAGGTGCGGTAGCGGGCGGTGTCGAGGACTCCGGCCTGGCCGATGACCCTCTCCCTGGGGAAGCCGCTTGTGTCCAGGGCAACGTGACACATCGCGTCCAGCGGGTTCGCCATCATCACGATGATGGCGTCGGGGGAGTGCTGCACCGCCTGCTCGACCACGCTGCTGACGATCTCCTGATTGTCGTTGAGCAGGTCCGTGCGGCTCATCCCAGGCTGGCGGGGTTTGCCGCTGGTTATCATGATGATGTCCCCGATGTTGCCCGCCCCGACGACCGTTACCTTGGACTTCCCTGCCATGCGGCCCTCCTCGTTCGTTCTCGCGTACGGCGGCAATCATAAGGGAATCCGTGCACCCCTGCCGCGCGATCCGCGCATTAAAATACCCCTGAGCACGCCGAGATAAGCAAGGAGCCTTGTTGGAGGTAGACCACGCCATAGAGACGCGCCGAAGCGTAGGGCGCGTCAAGCAGGACCCGGTGCCCAGAGAGCTGGTCGAGAAGGTCCTCGAGAGCGCCGTTCACGCCCCGAACCACAAGATCACCGAACCCTGGCGCTTCCACGTCTTCACCGGCAAGGGCCGCGGCGATCTGGCCCGTGCCCGCGCCGAACTCGCGAAGATACAGGCCGAGGCCGAAGGCGAGGAAGAGGAACTAGCCGCCGGAAGGATAAGCCGTGAGCGCAAAAAGGCCTTCCGCGCCCCGGTGGTGATAGCGGTGATCTCCCGCGGCGGCCGCGACGAGGTGGAGACGCTGGAGAACTACGCTGCCTGCGCAGCCGCCGTCCAAAATATGCAGCTCACCGCCCACGCCCTCGGCCTCGCTACCATCTGGCGCACCGGCCCCGTCGCCTACCACCCGTATATGCGCGACTTCTTCGGCCTCGAAGACGGCGACAGGATCGTCGCCTACCTCTACCTGGGTTATCCCGACGTGGGCGAGCGTCCCCGGCGAAGAGAGCCCGCCTCTTCGAGGACGGTCTGGCATGAGGGCTAGAAGCGGGTTCGGGCAACCTTTCGGCGGGTATTCTCGTATGTAGAGACGAGGCTACCGCGAGGAGGAAGCGATGAAGAGGTGGTTGAGGCGGCTGGCGATAATGGCCGCGCCGATAGTGTGGCGTAAGATCCAGGAACGCCGCCGGGGAGGCCGGCGCCGCTAGGCGCTAATTTTTATTACTCCCAGGCTATGCCCTCGAAGCCCCCGTCGTCC
>JAIVIG010000080.1:11295-18452 GCA_020200675.1 Actinomycetota bacterium | reverse complement strand
AACGTAGGACGGATCGCCAACTGGCTGAACGGCGTTCCTACCACCGCTACTCGACGGTCCCGATTGGCGGCTCTGGCTCCGTCGAGTTGACTGTGGATCTTCAGCGAATAAACCAACAGTATCTTTTATATCCATTACAACGCGCTCTTTTTGGGCAGGCCCGTCACTACGAAACTCCTGTCGGTCTACGGTGAGGACATAGCGGACCTGAAGGTCTATGAGGTGCCGATAGGGGCCTCGATGACCGAGGTCTTGGGCATAGCGGGGATGGACGTCGAGAATTCGGGGCATCTCTCGGTCATCGATAGCGGCCCGTACCTGAACGAGATGGGCATCGAGGAGCTTGGGAACGAAGACGGCTACGTCCGACAGACAACGAACGCCCTCTTGCTCATCCCCAAGGGCACGAAGAGCAAGGATTACGCCGACGTGGAGACGATTCCCCCGAGGAGGGCATCGTCTCCCTGGTGGGAGAACTCTCGGGCGTGGGCATGCCGCTGGGGGGCCGTTACCTAGAGCCCGCCGAGGCGCTCGTCTCGGAGGGCGACGAGGTCGAGTACGAGCAGAAGATAGGCGAGCCCGTGAACGAAGGTTTCTCGCTAGGCGTATGGGCGAGCGCGGGGGGAAAGGTCTCCTCTATAGAGGACGATATCATAGCTATCGAAGGCGGCGGACCGAGCCAGCAGGAAGCCGAAGTCGAAGCCGAGGCCGAAGCGCATCGATAACCCGTTCTTGGGGATACGGTATTTCGAGCGAGGAAAAGCGCTCGTACGCTCAGGTCAACAGTTCGTACGCCTCCACGCGGGTCTCTCCGGCTTCAAGCAGCCCCGAGCCACTCGCGCAGCGCCGCCGTCACCTCTTCCGGACGTTCGAGCGCCGAGAGGTGTCCGCATTCGTCGATCACGCGCAGCCACGAGCCGGGGATCAGGGCAGCCATCTCCTCGTGCAGGTGTATGGGCGTCAGCGCATCCTCGCGCCCGCAGAGCACGAGCGTGGGACAGGTGACGCTCGGCAAGTCCCCGCGGCTATCGGAGCGCCCGATTATCGCCTCCTCCTGGCGTACGAACGCCTCGGGGCCGACGGCGTCCGCCATTGCAAACACGATAGAGGTTAGCCGTTCGTCGTAGAGCCTGTCGGGATGGACTATATTCGGAAGCAACTTGCGTGGGACCTCGTCGAAGCGTCCCCTTTGCGAGATCTCGATAAGCTCCCGCCGCGCGGCGGTCTGCTCGGGAGTATCGGCCCGGGCCGAGGTGTCGAGGAGGGCGAGGCGTGCGACGCGCTCCGAGGCAACCCGCATGATCTCCAGGGCCACGTAGCCACCCATGGACAGCCCGGCCAGGGCGAACCGTTCGGGCGCCGCGTCCAGGACCGCGCGCGCCATCTCCGGCATGGAGGCGCCCCTCGTGACGTCCGCAATTATCGGATCGGCGAGGTCCGCGAGATGCTCCGCCTGGTGTCGCCAGAGCCGGTCGTCGCACAACAGACCCGGCACGAGCACCAGCGGTGTTTTTTCGTCGTCTCCGATCGTCCCGTCAACCACGCCTTGGCAACGCCCCAATGCGTATGGCAACCTCCCGCGCGTAATGCGGCAAAGTGTTCCTTATGGAGCCGTTGTAGGACCCAGGAGATCCGCGCCAGGGCTCACACCCACGCTGCCCTGTACGAGACCGCTCAAGCGAAAGTCACCGTAAGCGGAGGCTGCCCGTGGGCCTCGAGCACGAAGACATCGCCTTGCTTCGCCGGAACCGCCCTGCCAAGAGAGCCCGAGAGCACGATGTCCCCCGGTTTCAGCTCCGTTCCGAACGAGGCCAGCTTGTTGGCGAGCCAGGCCACGGCCTGCGCGGGGTGTCCCAAAGAAGCGGCTCCCATCCCTTCGGCCACCCGGTCGCCGCTCTTGTTGATCAGCATCCCTACGGTGCGCAGGTCGGCCTCCCGAAGATCACGGCTCCAGGGACCGGTAGTGAACCCGCCGTACGAGGCGTTGTCGGCTATGGTGTCCGGCAGCTTGATGTTCCAGTCTTCGATGCGACTGTCCACCACCTCGACCGCCACGGCCAGAGCATCTGTCGCCGCGAGTGCCGTCTGCAGGGTCACGCCGGGTCCCGCGAGCGGCTTTCCTATGAGGAAGGCGAGTTCGCCCTCCAGAAAGGGTTGCAAAAAGTGCTCGGCCGGTATCTCCGCCCTGCCGCCCTGCGTGGGGAAGTAGCGGGAGGACCAGAGGCTGCCGTAGTCCGGCTCGCTAACGCCGATCTGCTCCTGCATGGCGAAGCTGGTCAACCCGATCTTGCGCCCGATGATCCGCTCCCCCCGGCCCGTGCGCAACTCGCTCCACTTCGTCTGGATCTCATACGCCCGCTCCACGTCTTCGAGCCCCTCGCTCTCGCTGAGAGGCGCGATGGGCTCACGGTTCTCCCAGGCTTCGTCCAGCTGGCGCGCCAGGGCTTCGGTATCTATCGTCATACCCGCCGATCCTTCGGACATGAGTAGTTTCTGCCTCCCTAATCTTGCAAGCTCGCGACCAGCACGCTGCCACGAGGACCGTGCAGCTCGATCGTACCCGGCGTGGCCTCCTGGGGCGCGGCGGGTGTACCCAAGAAGATCGCCTGCCCTGCCTCAAGACCACCGACGGTCTCCGAGAGCCAAACCAACCGCTCCCCTACGTTTCCTATGTCCCCTACCGGCCCTTCGGTTAGCAGATGCCCGTTGTGGTACAGGCGCAGGTTGCCCTCCGGGGGTTCGCTCAGCAGCCGCTCTCCCAGCAGGAATCCGCCGCCGGCAACGTTGTTCGCCACCACATCGGCGACGACGGGTGTGCCGTCTTCCCACACGTTGCTCAAGAAGTCTATTGCCAGATAGATGCCACCTATCGCCGCATGTGCGGCGCCCGGCGAAATTTCCGGCGGTAGGCTCTCGCCGAGGACCACGGCTAGCTCGGGTTCAAGTTGGGGCTGGAGGAACGAACTCAATCGCACCGGACTCTCGAGGATCATACCCTCGTAGGCACGACCGTAGATTGGAGAGTCCACGCCCATCTGGGCCTGTCCTTCGGGTTTGATCAGGCCGAGCTTGTACCCAACTACTTCTCGACCTTCTCCCAAAGCAGCCTGAACCCTGTAGGCGCCCTCGATATCTACCCCAAGTTCTTCGGCCCTGGGAGACGTCGTCTCGCCCTTCTCGCGGGCCTCCCGGATATGCGCGAGCAGAGCGTTTTCGTCGTCACTCAGATTCACTGGGCCTCCGCCGCTCGTGGTTGCGTCGTGCGCACAGGTCTAATCCGCGTCACCCTTCAAGAAGTCTTCCAGCAGCTCGTTGAAGGCGGCGGCGTACTCGATCATGATCCAGTGCCGGCACTGTCCGAAGACGTGCATCTGCACATCTGGTAGACGCTCTAGCAGATACAGGCTGGTCTCCAGCGGGATGATCCCATCGTCCCGACCGTGTACCAGCAAGACCGGGTGGTCCATCCGTTGAAATGCCAGGTCGGGCAGCGCCAGGTCGTCTACGTGCTGCTGGCGCGGCTCGGGGAACATGGACGCGAAGCTACGCTGCACGTTCTCGTCCATCGCCGCCGGGTAGCGCTCCTCGGCGATGCCCTCCAGGTCGCCGCCCACCGCGTCCGGGTCGTAGACGAACCGGGCGATCACCTCGGCCATGCGCTCCTCGGAGGGGTCGTCGTAGAAGCCCCAGAGCTCGTCCAGCCACGGTCTGATCTGGTGCGCGGTGCCCATGGTCCCCATGAGGGCTAGCCGATCCACGCGGTCGGGGTGACGGTGGAGCAGATGGCGAACTGCCAGTTAGACCAGGCGGTGGCGCCGGGCCCGGAGCCCTGCAGAAAGAGTACGGCCTCGTCGTTCCCCTCTCCCGCCCGGTTGAGGTGCGTCTCGTAAGAGCCGGTCCTGACGTTTGTATCCACGGCTTCGGTCATGCGTCTCTCCCTTTTCTCTCTGGCCCGACAGCGGCGACATGCCTCCGCTAGGAAGCCGCGCCTTCCTTCTCTTTGGCCACGTCCATCGCCACGTCTATGACCCAGTCCTCCTGGCCGGCTACAGCCTCTCTCCGTCCCAGCTCGACCATGATCTCACGAACGTCCACGTCGTACCTCTCCGCCGCGCGCTTGGCGTGCAGGAGGAACGTGGAGTAGACGCCCGCGTAGCCGATCGAGATGGAATCGCGGTCGGGCATCGGTTCGAAGGGCATCATCGGCGCTATGGTGTACTCGGCGGCGTCCATGAGCTTGAAGGCGTCGAGGCCGGTCTTCACCCCCATCTTGTCCAGCACCGCGGCCAACAGCTCGGTCTTGGCGTTGCCCGCCCCCGCGCCCAAACCCCGCAGAGACCCGTCCAGCTGGTCGACGCCGGCCTCTAAGGCAGCCAGACTGTTCCCCACGCCGACGCCGAGGTTGTCGTGGGCGTGGAACCCCACCTGGCAATCGAGGCCGTCCTTCATTGCCTCTACTCTCTCCGCGGCGTCCCTGGGCAGCATGGCGCCGGCCGAGTCAACGATGTAGACGCAGTCCGCCCCGTAGGACTCCATCAGCTTCGCCTGCTCCACCAGGGCGTCCGGTCCTCTCATGTGGGCCATCATCAGGAAGCCTACCGTTTCGAGGTCCCTCTCCTTGGCCATCTCGAAGTGCTGTTGGGAGATGTCGGCCTCGGTACAGTGGGTGGCGATGCGCAGAACCCCGATCCCGCGCTCCACCGCTTCCTCGAGCTGGGGAACGGTGCCGACCCCGGGGAGGAGGAGCGCCGCTATCTTCGCCTGCTCGCAGACGTTCGCGGCCTCGGAGATCAGATCCATCTCCGACACTTTGGAGAAGCCGTAATTAATCGAGGAGCCCGCGAGACCGTCCCCATGGTTGCACTCGATAACCTGAATCCCGGCTTCGTCCAGAGCCCGCGCCACATCCCGCACCTGCTCCGCCGTGAACTGATGGCTCATCGCGTGGGAGCCGTCGCGCAGGCTGGTGTCGGTGATGCGCACCGAACGCTGCTTCTCCTCCGTCATGCTACTATCTCCTCTACCCCCAGGAGGTGCCGGGCGAACCCCTCACTCACCTTCCTGGCCGCAGACGTCATGATGTCCAGGTTTCCAGAGTACTTGGGCAGGAAATGTCCGGCCCCCTCGACCTCCAGGAACATCATTATCACCGGCTTCTTCTCGCCCCAGGGCGTGTCCCGCTCGTCGAACGTCGGGCCGTTCTTTAGCTGGTAGCCGGGCACGGCCTTCTGCACCTCGGCCACGACCTCGTTAACCGAGTCGGTGATCTCCTCCTCGTCGACCTCGTCCTCCTCCGGTACCACGTAGACGGTGTTGCGCATGATGAGCGGCGGGTCGGCGGGGTTGAGGATGATGATTGCCTTGCCCTCCTGCGCCCCCCCGATCTCCTCCAACCCCCTCGCGGTGGTGAAGGTGAACTCGTCGATGTTTTGCCGGGTGCCCGGACCCGCGGAGAGGCTCGCTACGGTGCTGACCATCTCGGCGTAGCGCACCGGGGTTACCCTGGATACCGCGTACGCCATGGGAGTCGTAGCCTGGGCCCCGCAGGTCATCAGGTTGACGTTGTCTTCGTCCAAATGCTCTGTAAGGTTGGCTACGGGCACAACGTAGGGGCCCTGGGCCGCGGGGGTGAGGTCCACAGCGATCTTGCCCGCTTCTCTGTACTTCGGCGCGTTTTGCACGTGAGCTTTGGCGCTGGTTGCCTCGAAGACTATCTTTATCTCGGGGTCGTCGAGTACCGGCTGTATTCCCTCGTGCGTTGCCTCGATCCCCTCCCCCCGCGCCCGCTTCAACCCCTCCGACTTGGGCTCTATGCCGGCAACCATAGCCAGCTCCATATGCCCGGGCTCTTCGAGGAGCTTGTACATCAGGTCGGTGCCGATGTTACCCGAACCCACGATGGCTACTTTTATTTTGCCTTCGGCCTTGCCGTCTTCGCTCACGTACCCTGCACCTCCATCTTGTAGTCGGGATACTCTCCCAGCTTGGCACCGGCATCCTCGGATATGTGTCGTGCCGCGTCGACGATGGCCGCGGTGTAATTGTCCTCGTTCGGGACGAACCGGTAAGCCGGCACCGAAAAGCTGACTGCCGCGATCACCTCTCCCCCGGGACCGTGAACGGGGGCGGCCACGCAACACAAACCGATCATGATCTCCTCGTGATCGTAGGCGTACCCTCGTTCTCGCACCCGTTCGAGCTCTTCGGCTAGAACATCTAGGGTGGTGATGGTGTTGGGCGTCAGCGCCGGCATCCCCTGGTCCTCGAGTCGCTCTGCGACGTGCTCCCACTCGCTGTGGGCCAGCAGGATCTTGCCGACGCCGCTGCACTGCGCCGGCAGCCGGGCTCCGGCTCGCGTAATAGGAATCTTCGCCGTCGGGGTCGGCTCCAGCTTCTCGACGTACACTGCCTGCCCCCCGTCCAACACCGCGAGATGCACGGTCTCTCGCCAACATTCCACCAGTTTCTCCATCACCCGACGGGCTTCGATCCTGAACTCGGTGGTGTCCAGTAGTGTCTGGCTAAGCTCGAAGAGACGCCACCCAAGCCGGTACTTCCCCTTCGTGGACCGGCTCAGCAACCTCTGGTCCGCCAGGTCGGACATCAGCTCGCTGGTCGTCGATTTCGGGAACCCCAGAGCCTTCGCCGCCTCGCTGACACCCCACTCGGGTCGCTGCAGGGAGAAAAGATCCAGCACCCGCATCGCCTTCTTCATGGTCCGCGACATCGAATCGTCCCGCCTCGTAAATCGCCCCAACCCGCTTCTCCGAATACTAGGCTCTGGTAAAACCCCGGACAACCGTCGCGTTCGACAATACCGAACGAAAGGTCGGAAGTAGAGACCTACGATTTTGAACCGAGAGGTTGCCGGAGATGAGGCAAGAGCGCCAATATAGGGGGGTCGGAAGCAGTCGCGGACCACGTCGAGGGCGGGAAAGGTAGGGAAGCGTGAGGATCATCTCTCTGGAGCTGTTCAAAGTTCCGCCACGCTGGTTGTTCCTGAAAGTTTCGACCGACGAGGGTATCGCGGGCTGGGGGGAGCCTATTGTCGAGGGGCGGGCGGAGACCGTGCGGGCCGCGGTGGAGGAGATGTCCGGCTACCTGGTGGGAAAGGACCCGTTCCGGATCGAGGACCACTTCCAGGTGCTGTATCGCGG
>JAIVIG010000080.1:0-11232 GCA_020200675.1 Actinomycetota bacterium | reverse complement strand
CCGTGAAGATGAACGCCACGGAGGAGCTCGACTACCTGGACTCGCCGTCCAAGGTCGACGCGGCGGTCGCGCGCCTCGCGGCCGTGCGCGAAGCCGGCGGCCCGGACCTGGGGATAGGGATAGACTTCCACGGGCGGGTTCACAAGGGCATGGCGAAGACTCTGGCGCGCGAGCTAGAGCCCTACCGGCCGATGTTTATCGAGGAGCCCGTGCTGCCCGGTAACGAGGAGGCTCTGCGCGAGGTCGCCCGTCACACCACCACCCCGATAGCTCTGGGCGAGCGGCTATACACCCGCTGGGACTTCAAGAGGGTGCTGGTGGGCGGCTACGTGGACGTCGTGCAGCCCGACCTCTCGCACGCCGGGGGCATCCTGGAGACCCGCAAGATCGCCGCGATGGCCGAGGCCTTCGACGTCGCGGTCGCCCCCCACTGCCCTCTGGGTCCCATCGCGCTCGCCGCCTCCCTGCAGCTCGACGCCTGCACCCCGAACGCCATAATCCAGGAGCAGTCTCTGGGTATCCACTACAACCGGGAGAGCGACCTCCTGGACTATCTCGTGGACGAGGAAATCTTCGCCTACCAGGACGGCTACGTGGCTATCCCCGTAGGCCCGGGCCTCGGGATCGAGATAGACGAGGAGAAGGTCCGAGAGGCGGCGAGGACCGGCCACGACTGGAGAAACCCGGTGTGGCGCAACGCCGACGGCGCCGTGGCGGAGTGGTAACCGGGGGTCTCGACAAGCATCACACCAGCATCATAGCCCAAGGACTGTTTTACAGGCCCTTCTTTTTCGGGTTGCCTTCACTGGCGGGTGGTGAACTCCTGGAGCTTGGCCTTGATCGACTGCTTGACGATCCTCATCGCGTTCGGGTCGCCCTTGGCTAGAGCCTGGGACATCGCCTTAGCCTGTTCGAAGCGGATGTGCGGCGGCAGCGGAGGCACTTCGGGGTCAGTGATCGCCTCGTAGACCACGGGCCGGTCGGTGTTCAGCGCCTCCTCCCAGGCATCGGCTACCCGATCCGGCGAATTTACGCGGAGACCCTTGAACCCGAGCATCTCCGCGAATCGGGCGTAGGAGAAGTCGGGGATGTTCTGGGAGGCGTCGAGCTTGGGATCGCCCGCCAGCACGCGCTGCTCCCAGGTAACCTGGTTCAGGTCCCCGTTGTTGAGCACGAGCAGGATCAGGCGCGGATCGCTCCAGCGTTTCCAGTACTTGGCCACGTCGATGAGCGCGTTCAGGCCGATCATCTGCATCGACCCGTCGCCCAAGCAGGAGATCACCGGTCTGTCGGGATGGGCGAACTTCGCGCCGAGCACGTACGTGGCGCCCGGCCCCATGGTCGCGAGCGTACCCGAAACGGCCGCCATCATGCCTTCGCGCAGCTTGAGGTTTCGCGCCCACCAGTTCGTGGTCGAGCCCGAGTCGCCTATGACGATACAACGCTCGGGCAGGCGCGGGCTTAGCTCGTGGAAGACCCTTTGGGGGTTCAAGGGCTCGGCCCCCTGCATCGCCTGGTTCTCGAGGATCTCCCACCAGCGCGAGACCTGGCCCTCGATCTGCTCCCGCCACGAGCGGTCTTCCTTGCGCCGCAGATACGGGATGAGCGCCCTCAAGGTCTTCTTGCTGTCGCCGATTACGTTGACCTCCATGGGGTAACGGATGCCGAGCATCTTGCCGTCTATGTCGATCTGCACGCCGCGCGCCTGGCCCGGCTCCGGCAGCCACTCCGAGTAGGGGAAACCCGAGCCGACCATGAAGAGCGTGTCGCAGTTCTCCATCATCTCGTAGCTGGGCCTGGTGCCCAGAAGCCCTACCGCCCCGGTAACGAACGGTAGATCGTCCGGTAGCGCGTCCCGGCCGTTAAGCGCCTTGGCCACGCCGCAGCCGAGGATCTCGGCGATCTCCCTTACCTCTTCGGCGGCGTGTCTCGCTCCCGCGCCGATAAGCATGGACACCTTTTGCCCCGCGTTGAGCACCTCCGCGGCGCGGCGCAGGTCCTCATCCTCCGGGACCAGGCGCGGGAGGGCGGGGAATCCCCCACCGGAAAAGACCGCGCCGTGCTCGCGCGGGGGCTCCTCGTAATCGGACTCGGCCACGTCGTCCGGCACGATGATACAGGTAACCGAACGGGTCGCCTTGGCGATGCGGATGGCCCGGTCGATCAGGTGCCGCGCCTGCTGCGGGACCATACAGACCTGGACGTACTCGTGCGCCACGTCCTTGAACAGGCTGGGGAGATCCACCTCCTGCATGTAGTCGCCTCCGAGGGACATGCGCGCCTGCTGGCCGACGATGGCTACCACGGGCCGATGGTCGAGCTTGGCGTCGTAGAGCCCGTTCAAGAGGTGAATGGCGCCGGGGCCGGAGGTAGCCATGCAAACCCCCACCTCATCGGTGAGCTTGGCGTGAGCAGTGGCCGCGAAGGCCGCCAATTCCTCGTGAGCCGTCTGGACGAACTCGATGCGGTCCTCGACCTCGTGGAAGGCGCCGAGCATCGCGTTGATGCCGTCGCCGGGGTAGCCATAGATGCGTCTCACACCCCACTCGTTCAAGCGCTCCAACATGAACCGCGCTACGTTCTTAGCCATAGATAGACTCTCCTTACCTGGCCCCTACTCTGAGTAGTATAGAGGAGGGCCAGGGCGAGCTACAGGCCACTGCCCTGACTAGCGGATGGCCAGGGGCGCAAGGACATCTAATGCTAAGCTTGCGGGTGGGCCGACGAGGATCCCTGCGCGTTCCGCACCGCGGGAGGGTCGCTGTCCGGGATTCGGACCAAGGGTTGTGGGATCTCGGCGGGACGAACGTCTAAGACGAGGAGAGGAGACGGCAACGACCAACGACGCACTGATCGAGGAGATCGACGAGGCGTACCGTCGGCTGAGCGCAGCAACGGAAGCCCTGGCGAGCGCCGACCGCTCTCTCGCCGAGCACGTCCGGAGGATCCGTCTGGACAACGCCGAGGCGATCCTGGAAGCGAAGAACGAGCGGACGGCAAGCCTCTATCTGGACGGCCTGCTCGACACCGACGAGCACCGCCGCCTGGAGGACGCCCGGGCGAGAGCGGAGCTCGACCACCAGCACGCGAGGCGCGAGGTGGAGAGGCTGCACCTGATCGTTCGACTGCTAGGCGCAACCGAGGGGAGGCAGGGATGAGCGAATGGAAGCCGAACGGGAGGGTCGGCGCCCTTGTCTGAGGCCCACGCCTACACCGACGGGGCATCCGGCGGCTCCCGCGGCCCCGGAGGCTACGGGGCCGTCCTGACGTGGAAGGGCAAGACCGTGGAGATCAGCGGCGGCGAGCGGGACACCACGAACCAACGGATGGAAGTGACCGCCGCATGCGTCGCCCTGGAGACGATAGACGAGGGGCACGTCGTAACCGTCTACTCCGACTCGTCCTACCTCGTCAACTGCATGAGGAGGAGCTGGTACGAGAAGTGGCGGGAGAACGGCTGGCTCAACCACCTCCAGGAGCCGGTGGCAAACAGAGACCTGTGGGAGAGGCTCCTGGAAGCGACGCAGCGCCACCAGGAAGTGCGTTGGAAAAAGGTCAAAGGTCACTCAAAGACCGCGGGCGCGCACAAAACCGGAAACGACCGGGCCGACGAGCTCGCCGTAGCCGCGAAGAAGAAGGCCGGCGGTGAACGAACAGCGGTCGGCCGCCTCGCCCCCGAGTAGTGGGAGGCTCCGAGACTTGCCAGGGAAGCTGCGCGACAATAGGAGAGACCGAGCCTTCGAGCGCTGAGAGGTAGCGGAATGAGCGGATTGTACGAAGTGGCAACGTGGCTGGTATATGCGGTTGCGGCGGTCATGATGCTCGCGGCGGTAGTGGCCGCGATCCTGGCCGGGCTCGCGCTTCGGTTGGCGGCGGAGTTTTTGCGGGAACTCGGCAATGGCCGGGGAGAAGGCGACGCCCGACATACCGAGAACGACGCCCAGGAACGCAGAGAGGATCCAGGCTCATAGACGGAGACGAGCCGGGTGAGTGCGACCCCTTCGAGGTGCCGTGCACCTAACGTCGGTAGGCATAGGAGCCGTGGCAGGCCAAAGGTATGCGATCTCCGTACTACGCACGCCGCGTACATGATTTGAAACCAAAGTCACAGAATGCTAGTCTTGAAAGGTCTTGTACTTTGGGGAAAGGGAGACAGGCGTGGGCAGTTTGGAAGGCGCGGTCGCTGTAGTTACCGGGGCCAGCAGGGGTTTGGGCTACACGATAGCCGAGGAGTTGGGTTTTGGTGGTGCGAAGGTCGTCGTGAACTACGCTCGGAGCAGGGAAGCCGCCGAGGAATTGGCTGCGAAGCTCTCGGAGAATGGGAACGGGCAGGCGATGGCCATAGGGGCGGACGTCTCCGACGCGGGGGAGGCGCAGCGCCTGATCGAGGAGACGATAGGAACGTATGGTCGGATAGACGTGCTGGTCAACAACGCCGGCATAGTCATCGACCGTACGATGAAGAAGCTCGCCCCCGAAGAGTGGGACAAGGTCGTCCAGGTGGACCTGAACAGCTGTTACTACACGGTCAAGGCGGCGCTGCCGTACTTCATGGAGCAGGAGGGCGGCAAGATCATCAACATAAGCTCCTTCGTGGGGCAGGCGGGCAACTTCGGGCAGACCAACTACGCGGCGGCCAAGGCGGGTATGATCGGCTTTACAAAGGCCGCGGCCATCGAGATGGCGCGCTACAACGTCAACGTGAACGCCATCGCCCCGGGCTTTTTGGAGACGGACATGTACAACAGCGTCCCCCCGGAGGTGCAGGAGAAGATCTTGAGCAGGATCCCCCTCAGGCGAGTCGGCCAACCCCGGGAGATAGCCCGCGCCGTCCGCTACCTGGTCGAGGACGGGGACTACATAACCGGCGAGACCATGAGCGTGAACGGCGGTATCTACATGGACTGAGGAACCAGTCCAAAGCTCCCAACCTTCGCGTCACTCCGGCCCGCGTTTTGCTCGCGAAGAGACGGACCGTGGTGTGTTAAAGCGGTTTGCGGAAGGGTCGACCCTTCCGCAAACCGCGCCGTCAGCAGTCAGCCCTCAGCTTTCAGCTTTTTGCTTTTTCTGATGGCTGATCGCTGACGGCTGATGGCTTTGCAGAAAGGCTGTGCCTTTCTGCAAAACGCTCTAGAGGCAGGGCGTACCGCGACGCCGCGCACCGGGCGTTCTTTGTAGAAGGGCTGAACCTGGCCGACGAGGGAGTGTTGCGCGAGGCGGCCCAGGAGGCGGGCCTGAACGCCGACGAGGCGATAGTAGCGGCCTGGGACCCGGAGAGGATCTCGAACCTGCGAGCGGTGCGCGAAGAAGCCAAAGGCATGAGGGTACACGGCGTACCGACGGTCGCCACCGAAGAGCGAGTGCTCTACTACGGCGCCGCCTCGCCGGGTAAGATCAGCGCGCTGCTGGCCGGCCAGAAGGAGATCGCCGGCTGAGAGCGTCCTGTCCACCGTCGAAGTCCGCCTCGTGAGAAGGGGCTTTGGAGCCGGTCTGACGGGTAGAACAACCGCGATATGTCAAGGTTGGAACCCGCCACCCTCGACGGCCTTCTTCTGCGGGGCAGGCGCTGCCCCGTAATCCTTGGTGGTGCTCCCCTCACCGACCACCGTGCCGTTGTCCAGAAGCTGCAACTTCAGCTCCTTGCTGTCTCCGGTGGTCTTCCACGCCGTTGCGGTGACGTAGTCCCCGGAAGAAGGGTCGGTGCGGACCTGAACCTTGTAGTCGGCGGGGAGGGTCCCCTCGTCCGTTTGGCTCGAGAGCAGGTTGCCGTAGTTGATGCCGAACGAATTACCGGTAGTGCCCGTCACCCGTATGGTCACGGTTTTCGTCGCCTCATCCGAAGACGCCGGAGTGGTGCTGGCACGCTGCCCGGTCTCACCCCCGCGCCGCGAGTCGTCCTCCTGGGTACGCTCCGAAGCCGCCTCGCGTAGCTGGGGCGCGTAGAGCACGGCGTAACTGAACAGGCCGTAGCATATCGCCACCCCGATAAGGAGCCCCAGAACCTCGCGCCAGGTTATCCGCAATCCTCGCCATCCCATTCGCTCGCGGACGCTTATTCGACCCTAATAATAACGTGCTTTGCGCCAAACACGAGGAGTAGGCAGATCCGGCACGGGAGCCGCCGCCTCTCTTCCGGACGCCCGCCGCGCCTCACGGCTCGTTCCATGCGATGGTCTTCGTGACCGATGCTCTCGTCCTAGAGGCCCCGGATGAGGATCGCCCGTGCGGGCGATCCGTCTGAACCCGCGAGCTTTAGGGGAAGGCAGGCGAGAAAATACTCCCCCGGCTCCACGTCGGTGAGCACCAGCCCCTCCAGGATCAGAACGTCCGCCCCGAGCAGCGTGTGGTGGGTGCGGAACTCTTCGTCCTCGAACGGCTCGACGGAAAGGTAGTCCACGCCCACGGTCTCGACTCCGATCTCGACGAGGTACTCCGCCGCCTCCTTGGAGATGGCGGCGTAGCCCTCGTCGAACTCCTCTCGCTGCATGAGCCCCAGGTCAGAGTTGCGGGTCTTGAGGAGCAATCGAGCCTGCCCCGCGACCTCCGCGGCTTCGAGGTCAGCCCGGCTCACGTGGCCCTCGACGCCCGTGAGGTCCACGACCCGGCACGGCCCCACGCTGCGCCCCAGATCCAGGGTCTCCATCGTCCAGCCGCCGGGGATGAAGTGCATCCGGGCGTCCACGTGGGTACCGGTGTGGGCAGAGAGCATCCACTGGCTGACGGTGGCTGGATCGCCCTGGTCCGTGTGGCTGACGAACTCCTGCAACGGCGGAACCGTATCGTCGGGCCACTTCACCGTCTTCGGGCCAACGGTTGTCGTAACGTCGATTATCTCCATTACCCCTCCTTCCGCGCCGGGTTAGCCACCCTCAGCGGCGAGCCGGCTCCGCCTTTGGGAACCGCAACGCTGTGAAGAGGTAGAAGAACCGGGTTATAAAGAAATGTCCGCGCGGACCCGCGGGACGTGCCTGCGGTACGTAGGCGCTCCTCAACCGGCGCTACCAAACATCGGCTTCCCCTACCCCTACTGCGCTCCCCCGCGCCTCCGGCAGGACCCTTTTCCGCCATTCTTTGTATCATGTTATTGAACCAGTCAGTATGCGTCAACGCGGCTGGTTTCACTACGGCACCGCGTGACTGCTCCGGCGAGGCCGTTGTCCACTGCCTCTTCTGCTCCTGCGGCGGAGTCGCTTCTCGACCTCAGAGATCACCCTTCGACACCAGCCCGTCGAGCGTGCCCACGCACCGGGGACAGAGTTTCTCGCCGCTCTCCTTGTTCAGGTATGGCGAGTACCTTCTCCACGGATACGGCGGGGCGGTAGGGCGATCCCGGGAGAGGGCGTCGAAGATGTCGGCGACGGCCAGGATGCGGTCGGAGACGCCGAGCTTGCCGATGTCGTGCTGCAGACCCCTCTCCGAGGCACTTCGTGATGTTATGAGCAGCACAATCTCCCGGCAAAAGCGACGTTTTTTCACCCCTGCCCCCCGTCATACTTGACAAGCGAATATATGTGCGGTAAGAATATAGCCATCATCCTGGTGTCCTACTCCTCCTTTCCCTTTCCCCACCTATGGACGGGCACCAGGTTCTTTTCGTGGTATGCACCGACGCCTTACTCGTTACCCCAAACAACAGCCCCTCATCTACCCTGGAGACGGACTCTATTATCGACGCCCGGCTGGCAGCCCCGCTTTCCCCGAAGCAAGCTCGCGACCTGCACGGACGCTACGGACGTATTGCAGTGATAAGGGACCGGGCGCCTGCATGAGAAAGGATATGGACAAACCCGGCCCCAACAAAAGCCAGCCGGACCCCTGCTAGGAGGTTGATAATCGATACCGGCTGGTGTCAGGGGTAGGACGCGACGCGGACCGGGATGGTTACATCCCAGCCCGCGTCTTGGTGTCTACGCGGAACGGGATCGGAGTGCTCCGCGCTTCGAGCAGTTCCGGCGCGTTGCTTCTTTCGGCACCCTCGCGGAGGAAAAATCATACTTTCGGTCGCTCGGAATACTACTTTTGGAGGGTGTGCCTTGGCGTCCGGCGTGAGAAGGTTCTTTCGTTTCGCGAAGCTTGGCGGAGAAGGAGGAGCGCCTTGGATAAGAGTGGAGCCGACGCATGCCGGAGGTGACGGGTAGGCGAACTCCCGGCAACAGGTTGGTGTTGGGCTTCGACGGCGGGTGCTCCGCGTGCAGCGGCCTGGCCCGACGGATCGAAGAGCAGCTGGCGGGTAAGTTGGAGGTCCTTAGCCTCCGCGAGCCACGTGTCGAGGAGTGGCGCAAGAAGACTTTGGGCGAGGACGCCCCCCTGGTCCCGACCCTCTTCGAGGTGCGGGAATCGGGGGTGGTGCGGGCGTGGACCGGTTGGCGGCTGGGGGCTAACCTGGGCCGCTTCCTGGGTCCCGCCGACACCTGGCGGGTCATGCAGGCGCTGGGCGAGTTTGGAGGGGTTTCTGGTGGGGCCTCCGAAGGCGCCCACACCGAAAGGCGCAGGCCCGCCGGGCGAAGCCAGGCGGTCGGCGGTCTTACGCGCGGGCAATTCCTCAAAGGCGTGGGTGGCGCCGCGGTAGCGATGTCTGTGCTTTCGACCACCGGCAAGCTCGTCTCCCCGGCCGGGGCGGCTCAGGGGAGCACGACGACGTCTGGGTCCGTGTCGACGGCGGGAGACGAGGCGGTGGGTGCTTCGATCTCCCATCCCGCCAAGTTCATAGTCGAGCGCGAGCAGTTTACTTTCGACGATACCTACGGCTTCACGTTGTGGAAACCCAAATCCGGTTCCTCGCGCGACGCGCACGAGCACGGCAAAACCACACCGGCGGTGCGCGTAGCAAGGGCCCGCAGGCTCCGGCCAAAGGAGATCGAGCGGAAGGTCCGGGCCAGGATCGCCGAGCACCCCGACCTCTCGATGAAGCGCGAAGAAGTCGTCGTCGGCGGTAGGAGCCTCAAGGGCGTGGCGGTCGGTCCGATACCGGGCAGCACACCGTCCACGGAGGTGTACGTTCCGGTCGAAGACCGGGTGTACCAGGTAAACGTCTACGGGGAGGGGCTGGACGCGGAAGGCAAGGCGCTGCTCAAGGGTTTGAGGTTCGGCCGTCCCTCGCGGTCGATCGAGTCTCTCGAGCTGGCGGACGGGAAGAAGGGCGAGACGCATCAGAAGAGGGACGATACGGGGCTCGTCGAGGCCGAACAGGCGGCACGCGAGGCGGAGCTGGAGGCGGAGCCGCTAGACGAGATGGTGACCGCCGCGGCAGCGTCCGGCGAGTACCAGACCTACGAGGGATGCTGGGTGGCGGACAGCACCTTCTTCTTTCAGACCCAGCACGGCGCATACGCCAACAGGCGCTGGGGAAGCGCCTGGACGGGCTGGACCCAGATCGGCAACCCCAACTACTGGGGCCAGTACACGCACGGCAACTACGGGTACGGCCGATGCACCTCACCGTACTACACCAACGACATGTACGCCATCGACTACCCACTGGCAAGAGGGGACGTCGTGTTCTCGCCGTTCAAGGGCGGCACGGTGACGTTCGCGGGACGCAACTACTCGCACAAGAACTACGGCATCTTCGTGATCATCAAGGCCAACAACGGCAAGTATGTGAGCATGTCCGCGCACCTCAACGGCCTCGCCGCGGGGATCAGGAGGGGTGCTTACGTCACCAACAGGACCATCATCGGCTACGCCGGCAACACGGGCGACCCCAGCATCCCGGTGGGCCCGCCGCACCTGCACCAGGCGTTCTATCGCTACCCCAGATACAGGTCCGACGGTTCGCCCTACGGTGGCGCCGGGCTTCAGGTGGTCTACCACCGCTACACCGGCACCGCGGCCCGCAAGGCCGGCTACTCCTACTCCTCTGGCACGTACAGGTACGGCTTGACCGCGCCCAACTACAACGCCACGTGCCGCGAGGGGATCAGCTGCGGCGAGGGATACGCGATCAGCAACTAGACTTACTAAACGCAAGGAGGCCGGGGTGCAACCGCCCGGCCTCCTGCAAAAGTATTGTGCTGCGGCTACTTCAGTATCTCTCTTGCCGCCCTCTTGGCCTTGTCGGCTCCTGTTCCCGAACTTCCGCTGCTCTTGCCCTTCGTTCCCGAACTTCCGCTGCTCTTGCCCTTTTTGCCGCTGGAGCCCTTTTTCTCCCCCGCGGCCTTCTTTACAGCTCCTTTTACTTCTTTGCCCAATTTACCCATAAGATCCGGGTCTCGCTCCTTCCCGGTTGCGGTTTGCTACTCTCGTCCTTACCCCTGTAGAACGCCCCCAAACCTCAGCGGGAAAGACCAAAACCAAAAGGACCCCGGCCTTACGTCCGCGGGGCAGGACCTTGGGGTCGCCGCTCCTGCTCCTGGGCTTGCCGCTCTACCTCTTGCTGGCGTCCCAGCTGTGGTCTCTCCTCCGGGAACTGAACGTCGCTGACCGTGATGTTTACCTCCGTGACCCTCAGGCCGGTCAGGCTCTCGACCCGGTTTATGACGTTGTCGCGTATGGCCTGGGTGGTCTGCGGGATCGGTACGCCGTACTCTACCGCTACCGTGAGGTCGACGGCCGCCTCTTCCTGCCCTACCTCCACCGAGACCCCGCTGGTGAGGCTCGCACCACCGCCGGTCGGGTTGCCGCCGGTGACAGCACCGGTCACGCTGGTCAGGAACCCGCCGACGGCGGCTGCGGTACCGCCGCCCATCTGGACCTTCTCGACCTCCTGCGCGGCGACCCCGGCAATCTTCGAGACTACGGCGTCGCTTATGTTGGTGGCGCCTCGCCCCTCGGCGCCGCCGTCGCTCCTCGCCGTGCTCCTCTGCTCACCCATGTTTTCCTCTCCTTACGTTCGGGGATCCCAATGCGCCACTAATGCTCCGAGTCGCATCCGTCCAAACATACGGTCTTCGGCATGTACGGCCACGAAAAAGGACCGGAGCCCCGAAGATCCCCGGCCTGAACCTTCCAGGTCTACCAAAATAGACCCTGCCTGCCAACAGCCGAGCAACGCGCCCGAAGGTCTCTCCATCTCCAGCCGCGTTGGCTTCTCGCGAACCTGCTCATCGGTGTGCGTGTGGCCTACTCCTCGAAGAAGGGCTCGCCCTCAAGGGCGTACTCACGAGCTACCTCCTCGTTCAGCTCTACTCCGAGACCCGGCGCTTCGGGCACCTCTATGAAGCCCTCCCTTATGACCAACCCGTCGAGGAGAGTCCCGTCGGGAGCGGTGACCATCTCCTCCCAGAACGGCAC
>JAIVIG010000345.1 GCA_020200675.1 Actinomycetota bacterium | reverse complement strand
AACTACCACTGGTGGCCCCAGGCGGCATGATGCTCCGAGAACTGTTCACCCGGATTCGGTATTACCCCCTAACAGTTCGCTAAGAAGCCTCTTCCTCCCGCCGCTTCTTCTCCCACCGCGCCTTGGCCGCTTTGCGGGCCGACTCCGACCTCTCTTCGGGCGTCATCTTTTCGGCGCGGTCCTTGCCGCCCTTCAAGCCACCGCCCTGATTTTGGTTTAGAAATCCCGGTTGAACCAAAATTACGAGCGGTCACTAGGAATTTGAGCCAAAGTCATTCTTCGAGGTCGCGGCTCAACGCCTCGTACTCATCCCAAGAAATTTCGCCACGGTTGTAGCGCTCCCATAACTCGTCTAGGGCTTGGGAGTTGTCGGGCTCGGATCTGACTCGCTTCCGTATCTTACGTACGGTGAAGATTGCCGAATACAGTATCCCGCCACCGGCTAGCACACGAGCGAGCATTGCCATCTCGTTCACGCCCAGCGCCTTCACGCGAACTCCAACCGATTAACTCCCACTAGAAAAGCTTCTTCCCGCCGCTTCTTATCCCACCGCGCCTTGGCGGCTTTGCAGGCTATCTCGGACCTCTGCTCTTTGGTCATCTTTTCGGCGCGGCCTTGCCGCCCTTCTTTCCTCTGAGCCTGCCGAGTTCTACCGCTGCTGGGTTCTTCTCTTCGCTCATGTAGTAATCATAACCTGAGCGGTCAAGCAGGACAACGGCCACTGTTTCTGCCTCGTCCTAGTTAATGATAGTGACGTCCGATTGTTCGCCCTGCTATATTCCCCACAACATGAACCTTCCGACAAAGCCCGTCTCGCTTTCCCAGAGGCTATCCGTTGGAGCGGCAAGCCGATCTGTCCTTACTGCGGCTCGGACCGAACGACGACGGGTAGTGTTTCACACTAGAATGGCACCCTTGCGCTCCAAGTTGTAGCGGTAGATGAAGAGTTTGAGACAGCAGTGGTGCATGTGGTGCGACTTGGAGAACGAGAGCGTTTTGGTTCTCGAAGACGGCCTCCCGCAAGGCGCGTAGGATCTCGTCGGGGCCGGGGTCGTCCTTGGGCGGGATGTGGCCGCTGCTCACGGCGGCGCTCCTCCTTCACCCTCTAGGACGCCTCGCACGTCGTCCGAGGCCCCTTCCAGGATGTCCCGCACGTCCACCAGCGCCTCCTCCAGGCGTTCGTTCGCGTCCAACAGCTGCACGTTGACTTCTGGATCCGCTTGGCCGGAGTCGAGCCCCCGGGCGGTAGCGTCCAAGGCCTCCTGCTGCGCGTCGACGAGGCGGGCCAACGCCCTTCGCAAGCGCCCCATCCCCCTCCTTCACGCCACCCCTCGCCCGCAAACCGCCTCGCGGCCCTCCTCGCGCAGCACCTCGCGCAGGCTGGGGATGCACTCGCGTTCTATCTCTTCGAGGCGCTTTAGGCGCGGATGCGTGAGCTTCATCGCCCGAATTGTAGCTTGAAGTCGCCGTCGGCGAGCAAGGTGCGGAACCCGCCGCGTAGACCCTTCGCGTACACTGCGAGTAGGGAGGTGGAGAGTAGTAGTAGCCGTCTTTCCCGACTCCCGAACCCACAAGCGGTGGAACCCTTCACCTGGATTCCGTATCAGGCGCGGACGATGAGGCGGTTGAGGAGGTCCGAGAAGGTGCAGGTCTGGAGCGTCACCATGTCCCTGCTCCACACGGGGTCCACCAACCAGTGGGCCTCCGGTTCGACCACGAAGACCTCGCTCACCCGGTACTCGTAGGTGACCTAAACGAGGACAGCGCTGCCAGGTAGAATTGGCGAAGGCCTGAAAAAAGTTGGCGGGAGCCAAACTATCGAGTGTCTGACCAATAGCGGATCTCCCATATCCGGATCTCAGAACCCGAGAGCGAGAGCTATAGAGCCGGAACATCGCCAACCGCGTTCAGCGTCCGAGGCGTTACGACTTCTTCTGGTGAGCGTCGAGACAGCGAGGTTGGCGAAGACTAGATGAAATTTTTTGAGGCGTTCAGCAGAACGGTTGCCCGGCGACGTGGGTTGCTCGGCTCATTGATGCGGTTGGCACGCGACGTCTCGTACGGTAAACGAGCCGAAGAAGGAACGCGGCACCCTGGCGAGCCTCCTCAGGTTCGAGACGCGGTGCACGACGGAAGTTCGGAACCCGCCATCGCCGAGTTGAAGCGCAACGAGCGGGTGCTGCGCGAGAGAGAGAAACGCTACCACTCCCTGGTGCAGAACACCTCGGACATCATCACGGTCATCGAGAGTGACGGCACCGTGAATTACATGAACCCGGCTACGGAACGATTGGGTTACCAACCCGAGACGCAAATCGGTACCAACGCGTTTGACTGGATCCATCCCAACGACATGGAGCGGGGCTTGACCCTGTTCGCCGAAATTCTAGAGAACCCTGGGGTTCATCCGCCCATAGAGTTCCCGGTCCCGCACGCGGACGGCTCTTGGCGCTACTTCGAGCACATCGTCAACAACAAACTCGACGACCCGAGCATCGAGGGGATAGTGGTCAGTTCTCGAGACATTACGGAACGCAAGGCTCTCGAGGAACGTCTGAGACACCAGGCGCTCCACGATCCGCTAACAAATCTGCCCAACCGGGTTCTGTTTACAGACCGCCTCGAGCAGGCCTTGCTCCGTCGAAGCCGGCGCAAGCGCTCCGTCGCGATACTGTTTGTGGACCTGGACAACTTCAAGCTGGTAAACGACAGCCTCGGTCATGAGCTGGGGGACCGGCTACTGATCGTGGTGGCCGAGCGCTTGAGAGATTGTGTGCGGCCCGAGGATACGGTCGCGCGTCTCGGCGGGGATGAGTTCACCGTGCTGCTGGAGAGCGTTTCAAATCAGGGTGAGGCAATAGAGGTCGCAGAGCGCATAACGCAGGAACTGGGCCAGCCTTTTATGCTGGTTGGACGCGAGTTTTTCGTCGGATCCAGCATCGGAATTGCACTGGGCACTCCTGGTGAGGTTCGTCCGGATGAGCTGCTGCGCGGCGCGGACGCGGCGATGTACCGGGCGAAGAACAAGAGTAAAGCATACGAGCTGACGACCGGCCCCGGCGTGAACAGCTGGGCTCTGGAGCGCCTGGAGCTTGAGGGGGATCTTCGGCGAGCGATCGAGCGCGAAGAGTTCAGGGTCTACTTTCAGCCCCAGGTACTCTTGAGCAGCGATAGGATCGTTAGCTTAGAAGCGCTGGCACGGTGGCAGCATCCAAAGCGCGGACTGCTGCTTCCCTACGAGTTTATTCCTATCGCGGAGGAGACCGGCCTAATCACGACTATCGGACAGCTGGTGCTCGAAGCGGCTTGCCACCAGGCGCGAGCATGGCAGGAACAGTACCCGAAAGACCGGCGGCCGATGGTGTTCGTGAACCTCTCCGCCAAACAGGTTCAACAACCGGGCCTGGTCGGCCAGGTTACCGAAGCCCTGAAAAAGACCGGGCTGGACCCTTCCGGTCTGGGCCTGGAAATAACGGAGAGCGTGCTGATGGACGACGCGCAGTCGACCGTAGGTATGCTCCAGAGGCTGAAGGCTTTGGGCATCCAGCTAGCGATCGACGACTTCGGTACCGGCTACTCGTCGCTCTCCTACCTCAAGCGCTTCCCAGCGGACTACATCAAGATAGACCGCTCGTTCGTCGAGGATCTCAGGAAGGAGAGCGGCGGCGATGCGGTGCTCTTATCGGGGATTGTCACGCTTGCGCGTGCCTTGGGCATGCAGACGATAGCAGAGGGGGTTGCGACCGCCGAACAACTGTCGCAGTTGCGGAAGCAGGCCTGCGACCTAGTCCAGGGCAACTACCTGTCGAAGCCGCTTCCGAGCCGGGCGGCAACGGCGCTCTTGACCGAGCGCCTGTAATGCCCCTGGTGCCGGTACAGTTGAACCCGGCGTCCTGCTATTAGACCACGCGCCAATCGCCGAACGGGCAACCTCACCTACTCTAGCTACTGTGGGCAAACGTCGTTGCGCACCTGGTTGATGATCCCCACCTCTCTTGCCAGCTCGTCAGTTCCGCTGCCCGGCTGTATCCCCTGAGCCGCGCCTCGGGCTACATCACTAATGGTCACCCCTGGCCGTACTCCCGCCCGGGCGGCGTCGTCGAAGCAGGCATCCGCGCCTGCCGAGCCGGTACCCAGGGACAGCATCGTCGTCATTGCTGCCGCTACCGCAAGCACTAACTTGATGTGTTTCACAGAAGTTACCTTCTTTCTTTTTCGAACCCCCACGGGTTGTCACTACTATCTCTACTGCGGCCATTTTAAAGGAGACCGTCAAGATTATCTGTTCTTGCTCTAGCATGTTGTGCGACGCAACCCTGGATTATTAGCAGCCGTTGGGCAATATCGTGCAGCTACCGAATCTCTAAGAGCCCTTGACCCACGGACCGATCCATCGAGGGAATTTGCTTCAGCGAAGCCGTTGTTGGCTTTCGAGACGACCGGAAACGAGAACGCGCTCGCGAACACGCAAGGGGAAACCTTCGCTCGCCGTCCGCACCCGCGCTTCAAGCTCAGAGCGTTCGTCGTAGAATAAGGGGTTAGAGATGCCAAACCCTGGACATACCAGCGACGAGGTCGCCCGGCGAGGCGAGGAGCTCTACGAGAGGAGCGTCCGCGCCCTGGTCGAGCCCGAGAACGACGGGCGCTTCCTGGCCCTGGACGTGGAGAGCGGCGACTACGAACTCGCCGACGAGGCGTTAGCCGCATCCTGACGGCTGCGGGAAAGGCGACCCGGCGCCGTGGCGTATCTGGTGAGGGTGGGCCGCTCGGCCGCCTTCCGGATCGGCGGAAGGCGACTTCGCTCGGAGCACCGCCCCTAGAGCGTTTTGCAGAAAGGCACCGCCTTTCTGCAAAAGCCGTTAGCGATCAGCATTCAGCTGTCAGCAAAAACAAAAAGCTGAATGCTGATACCTGACTGCTGTCGGCGCGATTTGCAGAAGGTCATTCCTTCCGCAAATCGCTATCAGGCGCGGTCGGCGCGGACGATGAGGCGGTTGAGGAGGTCGGGGAAGGTGCAGGTCTGGAGCGTTACCATGTCCCGGTCCCGCACGGGGTCCACCACCCAGTCTGCGTCCGGCTTGACGACGAAGACCTCGCTTACCCGGTACTCGTATGGCTCGCCCAGGCTGTCTTGGAGGACTACCGAGTCGCCTTTTTTTAGCTTGTCCAGGTTGTAGAAGACGAGGCGGCTGCCGGTGTTGGGGAACCCTAGCCGGTGTCCCGCCAGGTAGACGTTCTTCTGGTCTCGCGCCTCCCAGGGCATCGGGGTCTGGGGGAAGTGGATCACGCCGTTGTCCAAAGCCTCCTGGTTGTTGGCGTTTATGACCGGTACGTCGTAGAGTCCTATTCTTTCCACCGTAAGGGTCATTACCCCGTCCTGGCGCTGAGGATAGTATCGGGGTTCCCGCGTGGCGGCGACCTCCTGCCCCGAAGGAGCCGGCCAGGCGTCGGGGGCGACGGGCAGCGTCTGGGCCTCGCGTTGCTTGGGGCGCCGCTCGGGGCGCTCCGCGGATTTGGTCTCCTCGCCGGTGGGCTCCGGTTCGTCTATCTCCAGCTTCTCGCCGGGATCGAACGCCCTCTTCTCCCGCTCCGTCGCCTCGGAGGCCACGCGCTCGACCGACGCGGCCTGCGAGGCGGTCTGCTCCTCCTCGGCGGGGCCGAAGAGGGCCACCACGGCCACGACCACGAGCGCGACCGCGGAGAGCATCATCGCCGTGCCCACCTTGAGAAGCATCTACCCTCTAGAACCCTTCTATCCGTTACGAGCCGTTGTAGTAAGGGAGAGCACGAGGGCTCTACCTGGGAGCATAGCACCTCGGCGATCCCTGCGCCCTCCCATGCCTGCCCGCCGCAGTGCCAGGATGAGGGCGGCAAAGAGACCATAGCGGCTTTGCAGGCGTTGCACCTAAATTCGGGTTTCGGGGGTAATTTTGGTTCAGAATTGCCGCTTGAACCAAAATTCTGTTCCTAAGACCTTATCCGGAAACCGAGATAACCTATGGGTGTAGTCGATGGAGAAGTTTTCAGGAGGCACAAAAGAGATGCCGAGAACCAAGCCCTGGACAGTGAGCGACGAGTTTTGGGAGCGGGTCGAGCCGTTGGTGCCTGAAGCCCCTTCCCACGCCAGGGGCGGCAGACCGCGCATGCCCAACCGAAAGGCGTTCGAGGCGATGGTCTACGTATTGCGCACGGGCATCCAGTGGAACGCCCTGCCCAGAGAGATGGGAGCAAGCTCCACGGTGCATGAGCGCTTCCAGGAATGGGAGCGGGCGGGTTTCTTTGAGGAGGTGTGGCGAGCGGAGCTCGCGGAGTACGAAGAGTTGGAGGGCATCGAGTGGGAGTGGCAATCGGTGGATGGGGTGATGACGAAGGCCCCTTTAGGGCGAGGCGCGAGCGGCCCCAATCCCACTGATCGGGCCAAGCTGGGGGTCAAACGCAGCCTGCTCACCGATAGCGATGGGATCCCTTTGGCGGTCGTGGTCGATGGGGCCAACCGCAACGACGACAAACTCTTGGCGGCCACCCTCGATGGCATCGTGCTCGCTCACCCGACCTCATCCGGGGACGAGGAAAAAGAGAGTGCGAAGCATCTATGTCTGGACGCCGGCTACGACTCCAAAGCCGTGCGCGAGGAGGTGGAGCTACGAGGCTACGAAGCCCACATCCGTCCTCGTGACAAGAAGAAGCGACGCGAGGACGAGAAGCGCTACCCGGGAGCGAAAGCCCGCCGTTGGGTAGTGGAACGGACGCACTCGTGGCTCAACCGGTCTCGGAGACTTCTAGTTCGCTGGGAGAAAAAGACCGAAAACTACCTGGCGTTCGTGCATCTTGCCTGCGCTCAACTCATCTTCTCCAAGACAACGGTTTCTGGATAAGGTCTAAGCGGAAGTGCCCTGGACGGGCGTGGAGGCGGTTCCGAGGTCGAGGTCCATGGGCAGGCCCACGTAGTTTTCGGCGAGGGTCTTCGCCGCGGACCGCGAGCT
>JAIVIG010000269.1 GCA_020200675.1 Actinomycetota bacterium | reverse complement strand
GGGTAAGGGGGTGGCTGGAGCCCTACGTAATGCTGTGGCGTTACTGGAGAGCGTTTACCGACAGGCCCCCGCCGCCGGAGCTAAGGGCGCTGCTTGAGCGGGTGTTCTCGGGCGGAGGTCTCTACCTCTATGTACGTTAACAACAAACTACCGTTAGAGCCCACCGAGGTGGGCGCGTGGGCGAGGATGTATCACCTCTTCATGCACAGGCGCGAAGACTTCATGGATCACTACCACAAACGTTCGAACATCGAAACCGCCTACTCCATGATTAAGGGCAAGTTCGGCAGCGCCCTACGCAGGAAGAGCGATACCGGACAGATCAACGAGGCGTTGTGCAAGGTGCTCTGCCACAACATCTGCGTGTTGGTACAGGCTACGCACGAACTAGGGATAGAACCGGCTTTTTAGCAACCGGCCCCAAATCCGCGAAAGGCTAGAGGGCGTCCCTGAATTCCTCCACGGATAACCCAGTATGGCGGATGAGGTTACGCAGGGTACCTCTCTTCAGCGGATCGTGTAAGGGGACGCTAATCGAGGGGCGACCCGGACAGCGCATAAAGACGTGCGAGCCCTTTTGCCTCGCCTGTTCGTAGCCGAAGCTCTCGAATGCCCTTATCGCTTCCTTGCCGGAGACTACCGGCAGCTCGGGCACTAGACAGCTAGTTCGATGGTGCGAGTGCTCGTCGGCGCAGATTCCTTGGGAAGTTTCTCGCCGAATTCGGCCATAGACTCCAAGTGGAACTCTAGAGCCTTTGTCACGTCTTCGTACGCCTCTTCTTCGGTCTCTCCCTGGCCCACTACCCCCGGCACCGCAGGCACCGTTGCCACGTACCCGCCGTCTTCGGGGTCGGCGAAAACCACCGCTATGAACCTGCGCGTCATACTCGGCCCCTCCCGTCTACCTGCGCCGATGACTTCCCGCGTTTCCCCGATTATACCCCAATGAACATTTCTCAACATTTCTTAACGCCTAATAAGAGCTTCCGCCAATAGGTCATGGTCTGCGAGAAGGCCGGGTCTCCCAGCGGTAGCGGCTCTAGGCTTCTCGGATCAGCCTCCTCACGATGATTACCACATCGGAGAAGGCTACCCAGAAGTCTACGACCTGACCCTGGCGCTCCGTACACCACAGAAGCTTCTTATGGGCGATATGCCACGAATTGGTCCTCTCCACTACCCAACGGTTTCCGACCTGAAGTGGTGCCGGCTTGCCCTTTTCGGCGATCTCGGCGTTCAGCCCGCGCTCCTTAAGACGCTTGCGGGTGATGAATGAGTCGTAGCCGCGATCCAGGTGGACACTCGCCCCCTCGGGCAGTACTCCCACCGACGCGCTAGCGTGCTCCAGGGTGGGGACCAAAAGCGGCGAGTCGTTGCGGTTGGCCGGATCGGTGACGCCCCCTATGGGGATGCCGTTCGCATCCACCGCCGTGGA
>JAIVIG010000079.1 GCA_020200675.1 Actinomycetota bacterium | reverse complement strand
ACGACGCGCAGCTCGTTCTACTGCGTAGCGAATACGAGTCCTTGAGAAGCCGGGAGACTAAGCGATCACTCCTATCGGCCAGGCTCTTCGAGGCTTCTTTCGGGTTCACGCCCGAGGACGGGTTCGAGTGCGGGCCCCTGAACATCGCCCCGGACACCCCGAAGATGCGGGATCTGAGGGAGCGCTGGGACGCGCGGCTCGCGGCGAGGAGGTCGCTCGGGGAGGCGCCGCCGCCTCTGGGGCTTCGGGAGGATGCGCACTACCGCGTCTTCCCGCGGGAGATGACCGCCCCGGCGGAGTTGGCGACGCGGAGCGCGTATCTGGCGATCTCCCACCGCCTTCTGCGCGAACGCTACGGCAAGAGGTTGGGAGCAGCGTCCGAGGAGATCAGGCGACAGGCGGAGAGGGATCTCCGGGAGTATCGAGCGCTCGTCCGGAGGTAAGAGGTCAGGCGCCGGAGGAGAGATCCAGGGCGAAGACCCCGAGCAGGATCAGGAGAAGGTAGAAGATGGCCGCGGGAACGTAACCCACGAGGGCGGTTACGAGGGCGGTGAGGAACGAGGTGCGGTAGACGTACCGGATACCGATAGCCATGAGCACGAGCGTAACGTAGGTAAAGGCGAAGGCGCCTAAGCCCGGAATCCAGAACAGAATAGCACCCGCCCACCCGTAGGCGAGCATCCGGTAGATCTGCCGAAAGCTCCCTTCCGGTCCCACGAACGTGCGCACCGAGAGCAGGTACGCGCCCGAGAAGAGGCCGACCAGCAACGGGGAGAGCGCGATGTAGGCGAGGGTCTCGAGGACCGCGATCCCTGCCTCGCCGGCCCCTTCCGTGGAGAAGATCAGGACGAGCAGGAGCCTCAAAACGGCGCTCACGGCGCTCACGAGCAGGACGAACAAGATGGGTTCCCGCAAGGGTCCTTCTGCCGGGAAGTTCAGGTAGAAGCTCTTCGGGGCGAGAAGGACGGCCCGGAGCACCACCGCCGCGCTCGCGACAGGGCGTTTGGGATCGAACCCGGGAGACCTTTCGACTTCCACAGGAGGATTATACAGGGCGGGAGGCGAACGCCGGACACGCCGGTGGCACACGATTTTCGCCGCGGTTCTGTCGCGTGCGCCGATTTTTGGGAGGCTTTTTTCGGTAGCGTCTTGCGCAACGGCGCTGCAAAACTTAGACTAGTAGTGGTTGACGGGTGTGCAAAGAGGTGTCGGAAGGATGACGAAGCTACATCTAACGCTCGTGTTGGCGGTCGAGACCGTGGTAATCGGTCTGCTGTGGTTCCTGGCGTCGGAATCGCTGGCGCTCCTGTTCGTCCCGATCCTGCCGCTTACGCTCGTCGTGGCGCTCCTCTTGCACTACGTTATGGGAAACCCCGGATACCGGGCGCGGCGGCTCTCGCCGGAGGTGATCGTAGGATACCGGACGCGCGAGAGAGAGACCGAGACACCCGAGGAACTCTCGCGCCGCATCGTCGAGCGGGCCGACGAGATACACCGCACCCTGCTCGAATCGCCCTCCGAAGTGCAGGTCGAGATGTGCGCTTTAGGCTACAGGGCGTGCGTCAACGACATGATCACGCTGACACACCTGATCAACGAAGAATCGAAATCAGCCGGCCCCGTAAAACGCCTCCGACTGCGCTCGGCTCGCCGCCGCGCCACCAACTCGCTCTCCGTGGCCCGCGAAGCGATGCCACCAGGCGCGCTTCGCGCCACCCGTCAGGAACAGCAGTAGCTTTATAGCGGTCAGCTTTCAGCGGTCAGCCGTCAGCTTCTCCCCAAATAGTGAACGCCAGCGGCGCGGATCCGGCCCGACTCGGGTGATAGCAAAAGACGCTCTTATCTACCAGTTTTTGCTCTTTGAAAGCTGGTTGCTGACCGCTATACCGCCACTATATCCCGGACCTCGGGGACTTCGCGCCGGATCAGGCTCTCTATGGCGTAGACGAAGTCGAGCTGGCTGAGGGGGCATCCCCCGCACGCTCCGAGCATTTCGATGCTCACTTTCCCGCTTGTCTCGTCGCACTCGACGACGCGGGCGTCGCCGCCGTCGGCCTTGAGCGCCGGGCGCACCTTGTCCAGGGCCTGCTCGATCCGGCCTCTCATGTCTCTTGTCTCAACCATCTCCGCGATTATACAAGAGCATCCACCGCGTCAGGCGAAGCCGCGGACCGTCGCGAAGCCGGTAGTAGAATAACCGCCGCCCGTAGAAAAAGGCACGACTACCGGGAACTCGCCTCATGGAAGGACGGTTATGGACAGTACGAAAGACGCGCCGACGCTCCTCGTCATCGCCGCCCCCGAACACGACGCCACGGCGTACCACCTATCGGGTTTCCTCGCGCCGGACCCGGTGAGTCATGAACCTCGCCCGCGAGCTGAAGAGCGGCGGCCGGGCTCTGGCCGCCGCGACCGCCCGCCTCCTCGAAAGACTCGGCGCCGCCAACTCCCCGGTCGCCGTGCCGCCGTCCTTGGGCGTCGTCTACGCCGACGAGCTGCGCGCCCGCGGCCTGACGGTGACACCCGACGCCGGGCTCTTCGCGGGCCTGCGGCGCCAGAAGACCGAAGAAGAGATCTCCTACATAGAGAGGACCCAGAGGGCCGTCGAAGAGGCCTGCGTCCACGCGGTTGGAATATTGAGAGAATCCAACGTAGTGGAGGACGGCACGCTCCTGTACAGGGGCGAACTCCTCACCAGCGAACGACTGCGCTCGGAGATAGACGTAGAGCTCCTCCGGCGCGGCTGCGCCGCCGAGGGCACCATAACCGCTGGCGGGACCCAGGCTGCGGACCCTCATGAGAGAGGGCACGGTCCTCTAAAGGCGGGCGAGTCGATAATCCTCGACATCTTCCCCGCGGACAAGGCGAGCCGCTACTACGCCGACATGACCCGCACCCTCGTCAAGGGGGAGCCGGGCGAGGAGTTGCAGAAGATGTACGACGCCGTCCTCGAGAGCCAGGAGGCGGCGCTCGCGATGGTGAGACCCGGCGTCAACGGCAAGGACGTCCACCAAAAGGTCTCCGATGTCCTGCACGAGGCCGGTTACGAGACGCTCCTGCACGACCAGAAGCCGGGCGAGCCCCTGCAAAGGGGCTTTATCCACGGCACCGGCCACGGGGTGGGGTTGGAGATCCACGAAGCCCCCCGCGTCTCCACGGCCGACGAGGAGCTCGTCCCAGGCGACGTCGTCACCATAGAGCCCGGCCTCTACTACCCCGAGATAGGCGGCGTCCGCATCGAGGACCTCGTGGTCGTCACGGAGGACGGCTGCCGCAACCTCACGCGGTTCCCGAAGGAGTTCCGCATCTAAGAGCAGCCACGAGCGACAGGAGGAACACAGCTTGGACAGCAAGCCTATAAAAGAAGCGGTCTCCTTCTCCGAGGAGAAGATGAAGAAGAACGCCCTCTTCGAATCCCCGCGTCTCTTCTACGACCTCTACTGCCTCTTGCCGGGCCAGCAACAGAAGGTCCACGCGCACGAAGACTCGGATAAAGTCTACTACGTCCTTGAAGGCGCGGGCCGCTTCACCGTCGGCGACGAGGAGCGCGACCTCCCCCAAGGCCACGCCGTCATCGCCCCCGCTGGCGAGCCCCACGGCGTCCGAAACGAGACGCAAGAGAACCTCGTCCTGCTCGTGACCATGGCCCCGAGGCCGTCCTGAGCCCGTGGCCGCGAACGAGCCGCCCCAACCGCCCTACGTGCTCCTCTTCGAGGAAGCGGCGCCCGGCGCCGTGCCGCTCCTGATCTCCGTGGACGACCGCGGGGCGCTCCCGCTCTTCGACTCCGCAGATAAAGCCCAGACCTTCGTGGACTCGACGGACTTCGGTCCCGGCTGGAAGCCCGTCGAGGTCTCCGGCGCGGGCCTCGTCGCGGTCCTCGAAACCTGCCGCGGCCAGGTCGAGTACGTCGCCCTCAACCCGCCTCCCGCCAGAGAAGGAGGCGGAATGCACGTGGAGATGGGCGGCCTGGAGGAACTCATCGAAGCCTTCCAGGCGAGCCGGGAGGACGACTTGTTCGGTCTCGGCGGTTTTGGCCAGAACTAGCTCACGCTAGAACGAGAAGAAGCGGGCCAACCTGTTCTTCTCGAAGTACCGCTGGTGGTACTCCTCGGCCCGGTAGAACTCGGAGGCGGGCACTATCTGCGTGGCGATCGGCTTTTTGAACCGCTCCTGCGTCTTCTCCTTCGAGGCGTAGGCG
Organism: Actinomycetota bacterium; assembly: GCA_020200675.1. GTDB lineage: Bacteria > Actinomycetota > Rubrobacteria > Rubrobacterales > Rubrobacteraceae > Rubrobacter_F. The sequence continues at coordinate 3,861 of JAIVIG010000079.1, read as the reverse complement.
GCGGTCTCCTGCTCCGGGGTGAGGAAGAAGATCACCGAACGGTACTGCGTACCGACGTCCGGACCCTGCCTGTTCAGCTGTGTCGGGTCGTGCTCCTTCCAGAATAAGTCCAGAAGCTCCTCGTAGGAGACCTTCGACGGGTCGTACTCGACCTCGATCACCTCGGCGTGTCCGGTCGCGCCCGAGCAGACATCCCCGTAGGTCGGGTTCTCGGTTTGCCCTCCAGAGTACCCGGAGGCGACTTCTATGACGCCCTCTACCTTACGGAACTCGGCCTCTACCCCCCAGAAACATCCCGCTCCGAAGATCGCCCTCTCGGTCATAAAGTTTGCTCCTTCCGGTGACGTCGCGTACCACAAGCCTACCACGGACCTCCGGAGACGCCCGTGTTCCGTAAGACAGTCTGGGTCACAAATACGCTCTTCATCCCTACGCCAGGCTGTGTAGGGGCCACGCAAAAGGAAAGAGACCCGGAGAGCTACCCGGGTCTCTTTCGCTAGTTCCCGCACGAATCGCGTGCTAAGAGTTTCGGGCTCCTTAGGTGCCCTCCTCCCAAGAGGCGAGGTAGCGGGCCTGCTCGGGGGTGAGTTCGTCTATATCGACGCCCATCGCGGTGAGCTTGAGGCCGGCGATCTCGCGGTCGACCTCCTCGGGCAGGGCGTGGACCTCGTTGGCGAGCTTGCCCTTCTCGTTGAGCAGGTACTCGGCGGCCAGAGCCTGGTTCGCGAAGGACATGTCCATCACGGCGCTCGGGTGTCCCTCGGCGCTTGCCAGGTTTATGAGACGTCCCTCGCCGAGCAGGTTGATCTTGCGCCCGTCCTGGAGTGTGAACTGCTCGACGTACTGGCGAGGCTCGATCTTATCGACGCTCATCTCTTCCAACGCGGGGATGTCGATCTCGACGTTGAAGTGTCCGCTGTTGGCGACGATACAGCCGTCCTTCATCACCTCGAAGTGGCTCCTCGCGATGACGTCCTTGTCGCCGGTCGCCGTAACGACGAAGTCGGCGATCTTGACGGCCTCGACCATCGGCATCACCCGGTAGCCGTCCATCGCGGCCTCGAGTGCCCTTACGGGGTCTACTTCCGTGACGACGACGTTCGCGCCCATCCCATGCGCCCGCTCCGCGATGCCGCGCGAGCAGTAGCCGTAGCCGCCGACGACGAAGGTCTTGCCGGCGATCAGCACGTTCGTGGCCCGGATGACGCCGTCCACGGTGCTCTGCCCGGTGCCGTAGCGGTTGTCGAAGAGGTGCTTGGTGTCAGAGTCGTTCACGGCGATAACCGGGAAAGTGAGGACGTTGTCGGCCGCCATCGCCTTCAGGCGAATAACGCCGGTCGTCGTCTCCTCCGTGCTACCGAGCATGCTCTCGATCAGGTCGGGACGCTGCTTGAGGACCCCGCTAACCAGATCCGCGCCATCGTCCATAGTGACCTGGGGGTTGTGGTCGAGGGCGGAGGTGAGGTGACCGTAGTACGTGTCGTTGTCCTCGCCCTTTATGGCGTAGACCGGGATGTTCTCGTGCGCCACGAGGGAGGCCGCAACGTCGTCCTGAGTAGAGAGCGGGTTGGAGGCGCACAGGACCACGTCGGCCCCACCGGCCGCCAGGGTGCTCATGAGGTTGGCGGTCTCGGAGGTTACGTGCAGACAGGCCGAGAGCCGCAGGCCCTCCAGCGGACGCTCCCTCTCGAAGCGCTCCCGGATCAAACGCAGAACCGGCATCTCGTTCTCGGCCCAGATTATGCGCTTTCGGCCCGCCTCGGCCAGCTCAAGGTCCTTTACGTCGTAGCTCTTTATCACTGCAGCCTTCTCCTTTTTTGGGTGCTTGCCGTCTCTCTTGCCGCGCTCGCTCTACCGCGTCACCGTCTCTGCGAGCTCCTCGACCTCCGGGGTCAGCCCGAACGCGTCGGCGTAGCGCTCGGCGAACTCAGCGGGGGTGAAATCGTGCTCCTGGCAGCCTTGCTGCTCGACCGCGTAGGCCGCCGTCAGGGCCGCAACGCGCCCGACGACCGGCATCGGGAAGTCGCGCGCCAGCCCGAAGACCAGCCCGGCTATGTAGGCGTCCCCCGCCCCGGTCGGGTCGGCCAGGTCCGCTATCGGCGCCGTCGGGATCTCCAGCCCCCCACCGCCATCCTCGTTCGAGTAGATGGTCGAACCCTCCGCACCGCGCGTGACCACCGTCAGCGGCGCCGCCTGGATCAACTCGGCTTCGCTCTTGCCCGTCTTCTGGGCCATCATGGCGAACTCGTAGTCGTTGCCGATCAGGGCGGTCGCGCCGTTCAGGCCGGCCAGGATCTGCTCTCCCTCGAGCCGGGGCGTCTGCTTGCCGGGGTCGAACACGAATCGTACGCCCATCTGCCGGCATTCGTCGGCGTAGCGCGCCATCGCCTCGGGGTCGGTCGGCGAGATCACCACCAGGTCGTCGGCCCCGAGCCCAAGATCCAGGAGCGAGAGCTCGTACGCCTGGGTCATCGCCCCGGCGTAGAACGCCACGATCTGGTTGTTCGCCTTGTCCGTGTTGATGAAACAAGACGCCGTGAACTCGTCCTCGATCTCGGCGATGCCCGAGACGTCCACGCCCTTGCGCTCGATCAACTCCCGGTACTCGCCGAAGTCCTGTCCAACGCTCCCGACCACCAGCGGGCGCTCGCCGAGCAGCGCCAGCGAGTAGGCGATATTGCCCGCCACGCCCCCACGCATCCGGCGCATGGAGTCGACCAGGAAGCTGACGGTCAGCATGTGGACCTTGTCCTCGAGGATGTGGTCCTTGAAGTTGCCAGGAAAGTTCATGATGTAGTCGTAGGCCAGCGACCCGGTTACGACGATGCGCACGTCAAACTCCTTCGCCTTTCGGATTTGCAATTCCGGATTGCATGGTACGACACAATCCAGTACCAGACCTTTACCTTAGCAAACTACCGAACCATTTTCATGCGAACGAGATCGCCTTGCAGAAGCGCACGGGTGCTCTGCTCGTGTTTTGGAGAACTTCGAAAACGCTCCCTCTCACCGAAATCCGATAAGGGGGAGATAGGCTGGCGCGTTACTGTCGTGCCTCACGGTCGAGGACCGCGACCGTGTCGCGGTAGAACATCTCGGCGCTCTCGCGACTGTCTCCGATGCACACGGTGCCGAGCTTGCCGTACTCGGAGAGCACCCCGATCAGGTGGAACACAACCCCCTGTTGGGAGGCGCTGTCGAAGTGCAGGCCGAAATCCACCGAGATGTCTACCAGGTCTTCGGGGGTAAGGCCCTTGTAGGCCGGGCTCCACAGGTTGTCCGAGGCGTAGTAGTAACAGGGCTGTCCGGTGGGCGTACAGTACAGCCCGTTCTCCGGGTCGTAGGTTCCGTCGGTCAGGAACTGCAGCATCAGGTAGGGATGGGTCGTCCCGCCTTTTCTCAGGTTGATCTCGATGGCGGCGTGCTCCCAATTCCCCTCGCGTTTGATGGAGAGGAAGTCGATCGCGAACCGGCCCAGCACGCCTCGTTTCTTGAGCACCTCCGCCACCCGTCGCCCGGCCTCCTGGATGTCCCGACTGTACTCGGCGTCGGCGGGAAAAGTGCTGCCGAGGAAGATCTGGCCAGACGGCCCGCCCAGTACCTGGTCGTGCGTCGAGACGATGGAGACCTGGCCGAGGGGGTCTATGCGGCACTGCACCGATGGGGAGCGCACCTCCTCCCCGCCCTCCAGGAAACACTCGACGACCCCACCCATCTCCGCGAGCTTGTGGCAGTAGCGCTCCCAGGTCTCGCCGCTCGCCTCGAAGCGTATCCTCCGCGGCAGTTCAGTCCGGACCCAGCGCGCGAGATTCCCACCCTCCGGAGCATCCTCGCAAGGGAAGATCGCGTTGCCCTCACCCG